>JADGOA010000134.1 GCA_017883215.1 Thermoanaerobaculia bacterium
CATGCATTGAAAATGCAAAGAAGTCATTGATTCCTGCACAGGGTCACCGGCGACTGCTTCCATAGCGGCCTGATACGCCTGTGCCTCTTCGGCTGTCAACGTATTCTTGAACTGTTCTCGTACAGCCTGTTCTTTCGCTTGGAATGCTTCTGTTTCTTCCGTGGTCATCCTGCCCTCCTGAGACTGCCCGGCACACGGGGTCCGGCGTCGTCGCTGCCCGCGCAAGCGATCGTCACGGAAGTACCAGACATCGCCAAGACGCACCCGCTGCAGTCCGCGGCAGAACTAACGCTCCCAGACAAGGCTCGTTCTCGTTGTGCTCGATGAGCCGCGTCGCCATAGAACTCGACACTCTCGTACCCGCCGGGATCACGTGGTTCGACCGCTTGCATCCCGACACCACACAGGCTGAGTAAGACAAAGGCAACACCGCCTATGCGATTCATAGTCAACGCTCCGAAGGCGCGACGCCGCCGCCGTTAGGTCTCAGAAGTGTCCGCAGTGAAGCGTCTCAAGTGTCTTGAAGAGCAGCCTGTTTGGTGAGTCATGACGATCAACAATATTCAGCTGGTGGGCGTCGCCCGTCGCTTCCGAAATGATACGCGCCTCGATCTGCGCGCCATTTTCGTTAGGGTACCACTGCAGGTATCGCGCAGCCACCCCCGACACCAACGCTGCAGAGAATGACGTACCGGAGGAGTATTCCGGAACGAGTGGACGTACCGCCGTAGTACTAGATTAGTTTAACGCGTATGCCCCGCCTTTGACGCCGGAGGCGTCCACCGCACATCGCAACACCGACAACGGCTCGCCCCCGGCTCGTCTGAACACTCCAAGGCCGCCGGGCGCGGGACGCCCGGCGGCGGCGGGCGAGACGCCCGCACTCCGGAGTGCTACTGCGACCCGCCGGCCGGCTGGGGAGCAGGCTTGAGACCGCGCTCGATCAGGAGCGGTTCGACGATCGGGTCGCGGCCGCGGAAGGCGCGATAGAGCTGCGCCGCTTCCTGTGTGCTGCCGCGCGAGAGGATCATGTCGCGGAACCGCTGCCCGTTCTCCCGCGTCATCCCGCCGTGCTCTTTGAACCAGTAGTACGCATCCTGGTCGAGGACTTCGCTCCAGAGATAGGCGTAGTACCCGGCTGAGTAGCCGCCGGCCCAGATGTGCGAGAAATACGTGGTGTGATATCGCGGTGGGACTTCCGGCAGATTCACTTTGTACTTCGCCAGCGCTTCCCGCTCGAAGACGGCGGGGTCCTGCAGCGGCGCGTCCGCCGGGAGGTTGTGCCAGGCCATGTCCAGCAGCGCCGCGGCAAGATACTCGGTCGTGGCAAAGCCCTGGTCGAAGGTCTGGACCTTCTTGATGCGGTCGACGAGATCCTTCGGCATCGGCGCTCCGGTCTTGTAGTGCTTCGCATAGTTGGCGAACACGGTCGGCTCGAGCGCCCAGTGCTCGTTGAACTGCGAAGGGAGCTCGACGAAATCGCGCGGCATGCCGCCGTTCTGCGACGGATAGACGACGTCCGAGAACATGCCGTTCAGGGCGTGCCCGAACTCGTGATACAGCGTTCCGACTTCGTCGAACGTCAGCAGCGCCGGCTGGCCGGCGGCCGGCTTGGTGATGTTGAGGTTGTTCGTCACCACCGGCTTGGTGCCGAGGAGCTTGCTCTGGCCGACGAACCCGCTCGACCATGCGCCGCCGGCTTTGCTCGAGCGTGAGAAGTAATCCCCGTAGAACAGCGCCAGCGGCGTGCCGTCCTTGTCGAACACTTCCCAGACGCGCACGTCGGGGTGGTAAACGGGAATGTCAGTCCGCTGCTTGAACGTGATGCCGTACATCCTGTTGGCTGCGTAGAAGACTCCGTCGTTGATGACGCGATCGAGCTCGAAATACGGCCTGACTTCCGACTCGTCGAGGTTGTAATCGGCCTTCCGCACTTCCTCGGCATAGAACTGCCAGTCGTACGGCGCGAGCTTGAAATCTCCCTTCTGCTCGTCGATGAGCTTCTGCATGCGGGCCGCTTCGCCGCGTGCCTTCGCGGTGGCGGCCGGGACGATGTCGGTCATCAGTTTGATGGCGTTCTCCGGAGTCTTTGCCATCCGCTCGTCGAGCGCGTAGGCGGCGTAGGTGGGGAAGCCGAGGAGTCTGGCGCGCTGGGCGCGGATCTGCGCGAGGCGGGCGACGATGGCTGTGGTGCTGTTGTCACCTGTGATCCCGCGCTCGGCGGAGACCTTGGACAGGCGCTCGCGCATGCCGCGGTTGTGCAGGTATGAGAGCGGTGGCTGCTGGGTGGTGTTCTGGATCGTCAGGATCCACTTGCCCGGCATGCCGCGATCCTTTGCTTTCGCAGCCGCGGCGGCGATGTCGCTTTCGGGCAGGCCGTCGAGCAGTGCTTTGTCGTCGATGACGATGGCGGCGGCGTTGGTGTTGGCGAGGACCTTCTGGCGGAACTCGTTCGACAGCTTCGACTGCTCTTTGTTGAGCGCACGGAGCGTGGCCTTGTCCTCGTCCGAGAGGAGAGCGCCGGAGCGGACGAGATCCTTGTAGGAGCGCTCGATCAGGTACTTCTGCTCGGCATTCAGCTCGAGCGTGGCGCGCTGGTCGTAGAGCGCCTTGATGCGCGCGAAGAGCTTCGGGTTGAGGTTGATGGCGTCGCGATGGGCAGCCTGTTTCGGCGCCAGCTCGGTCTGGATTTTCTGCAGTGTTGGATTCGTGTTCGACTGCGCGACCCCGCCGAAGACGGGACCGACGCGGCGCAGCAGGACACCGCTCTTTTCCATCGGCTCGATCGTGTTGGCGAAGGTCGGAGCGTCGGGGTTGCCGGCGATCTTCTCGACGTCGGCGAGCTCCTGCCGCATCCCTTCTTCGATGGCGGGCTGGTAGTCGCTGTCCTTGATCTTGTCGAACGGAGGAGCGTGGTAGGGGAGGGTGCTTTCCGCAAAGAACGGATTGTCCGCCGCGGGGGTGGGTGCCGCCGTGGCGGCGGGAGTGGCGGGTGGGGTCTGTGCGAGTACGGTCAGGCTACAGGCGACACAGACAGTGAGGATCAGCACGATTCGCGATCGATTCATGGACGTTCTTCCCTTGCAGTGAATTCGCGGGGACTGGAGCCCGCGTCAGGGTTGGCGGACTTATACGCCTGGAGCCGGGAGACGTGAAAGTGCGGCGCGCACGGGCCGGAGTACGCGGGAGTGCGGACGTCCCCGTCCGCATCCGCCGGACGTCTCGTCCGGCGGTTTTGACCCAGAAGACCAACGACCGGACGAGGACGTCCGATCGTTGCGGACGAGGACGTCCGCACTCCAATCACACTCCCGGCATCGCCTTCTTAAGCGGCTTCAGAAGCAGCGTGAGCACCACGGCCATCGCGAGCGCCATCAGCGCCAGCGTCAGGAAGAAGCGGGCGTGACTCCAGATGTCCCAGAACGCGCCGATGGCGGTCAGCTTGTTACCGACTGCGGTGGCCAGGAACCAGCCGCCCATCATCAGGCCGCGCATCCGCGGCGGGGCGACCTTCGAGACGAGCGAGAGACCCATGGGACTGAGCATCAGCTCGCCGAGTGAGATGACGAAGTAGGCGAGAACGAGCCACAGCGGCGATACCTTGCGGAGGGGTTCGATCTCGAGCCGGCCGCCGTTCGAGCTGACGCCGACCAGAGCGCCCTCCTTCAACGGCGAGGCGCTGGTCGCCGGCACCACATCGACCTGCTTCTTCGTGTCGGAGCCCTTCACCGCGACGCCGACCTGCATCGGCGGAGCCGTGACGCCGAGCTGGCTCCGCAGCGCGTCGGGAATGGCGATGTAGTACTCGTTTGCGGTCGTGCCGGCCTGGACGATCTTCGCCGAAGGCCTCGTGTATCCGCCGGTGATCGCCGCCAGATAGAGGATGAGGAACGACAGGCCGGTGAGCGCCATCCCGAAGGCGATCTTCGTCGGCGTCGACGGCTCCAGGCCGCGGCGATCGAGGAAGCCCCAGAACCACGCCAGCGGCAGCGAGAGCGTGATGATCCAGAAGGGATTGATCGCGTTGGAGATGATGCCGCTGACGTTCCACTGCGTGTTGTCGTTGGCCCAGAACGTCAGCGTGCTTCCGTTCTGGTGGAAGATCATCCAGAAGACGATGACGATGAGGAAGATCACGATCAGGGCGCTGATGCGCTTCCACTCCGGCACGGCCGACATCGGATCGTCCGCTGCGGCCGGCAGGCCTTCAGAGACGGCGGCGCGCTCAGCGTCGTCCCGCTCGCCCTGCGTCTTGGGGCGGTCGGCACCGCGGGTGGTGGCGCGGAAACCCCAGAAAATTACGAGGCAGAGCACCATGCCCATTCCGGCCACGGAGAAAGCGCGGTTGAACCCGAAGCGGCCGCGAACGAACTCGGCGCAGATCGGCGCGATGAACGCCCCGATGTTGATGCCCATGTAGAAGATGAGATAAGCGCGATCCTTGAGGTGACTTCCCTCGCGATAGAGATTGCCCACCATCGAGCTGACGTTCGGCTTGAAAAAGCCGTTGCCGATGACGAGCAGGGCGAGCGAGAGGAAGAAGATCGGCACCTGCTTCGGCACGGCCAGCATGAAGTAGCCGGCCATGAAGAAGAAGCCACCGATGGTGATGGCATTGCGGTAGCCGAGGAAGCGGTCGGCCAGCCAGCCGCCGATGAGGGGGGAGGCGTAGACGCATGCCTGGTACCACGAGTAGACGCCGGTCGCTTTGGCGGTGCTCCAGCCGAATCCTTCGCCGGCGTCGCGCATGTAGAGCGTGAGCATCGCCAGCATCGTGTAGAAGCCGAAGCGCTCCCACATCTCCGTGCCGAACAGCACATAGAGGCCCCTTGGATGTTTCTCGACTGCGTCCATTCCCCTGATTCCTTTCCTTCGTGAGCTGGACCGACGGGCTGGGCGGAAGATACAGGAGGCGGCGGGCAAATACTGTGTGACAGCAGCCGTGCCCTACGGTCACTCCACGTCTTGCGCGAGTCGTGCAGCTTGCCGCCCACCCCGTTCCCGCAGCATCCAGATTCTTTCGACGGCGCTCGCGCTGCTGTGCTTCCGTTCGCGTCAGGCCAACGGTGAGGACGTCGGTCCAGGCTCAGTGATCGCCGCTCAGGTGCGAGTTTCACGCTGCGCTAGCATTCGCCCATGACCACACGCCACGGCGGTGCTGACCGGGTCTCGACGAAAGCGAAGCTCGCGGAAGAACTCGTCGTCCTCGGCCGCGTTCTGGTGCGCGCTCGCGAAGTGGCGAAACTGAAGCAGTCCGCTGTGGCCGCGAAGCTCGGGATGCCGGCGTCGTATCTGTCGAAGATCGAGAACGGCACGCGCAGGCTGGACGTAATCGAGCTCATTCGGATCGCCGAGGCGATGGGAGTCGACCCGGCCGAGATCGTGAGGGAATTGCAGCGAGCCCTGGCAGACGTGTGAGGCCTTTGTGGCACAGACACTCCTGTCTGTGCCCTCCCCGATTGAACCCGCACAGACAGGAGTGTCTGTGCCACACATCCCCGAGCGTGAGCAAGGGATCTGGGGAATCGACCGTGCCGGCCGTGAATCTCGCCGTAGGGCACGGCTGCGCCGCGCCGAATTCCCGTGGGCGCGGTGGCCCTTCCCCCACCCACGAGGGTTCGGCGCCGGTCGCGGCACTGCGTCGCGATCGCGTTCAGCGCGACTCGTTGAGCAGCAGCACGATCTCGAGCATCCGCATGTCGGATGACGCTCCCTCGGCCAGCCGGTACTCGCCCTCGGTGCAGACGACGGAGCGAAGGCGCACGATGTCCTCGCGGCTGACGCCGTTGCCGCGCGCGAAGCGGCGCCACTCGTCCGGCACCTCGGATTCGATCTCGCTTTCGCTGAGCATCCCTTCACGCGCACAGTTGTAGTGCTCGCATCCGAACTGCTCGCCGCACTCCGGGCACGGCGGAGGATCGTTGAAATCGCGCAGCTCTTCGTCGGTCAACTGCCGCAGGATTCCGCTCTTCCGCTCGCGGACGTAGTGCAGGCCGCTGTCACTCGTGGAGAGATGCTCCATCCGTCGGTTGGTGGTGGGGTGCTTGTCGTCGGCCATGGTGCGTGAGGCCGAGGAGAATAAAGGAATCGACGTCAAATCGCGAGCGGGGCCTCTTGTCACCCCTCTCCCACCGGGAGAGGGTGGCGCGAGTCGTAGGCGAGCGCCGGGTGAGGGGCGTGAATCTCACGTGGCTCAAGAACCACGCCCCTCACCCGGTTCCTTCGCGCTCGCTGGCACTCGCGTCTCGGAACCACCCTCTCCCGGTGGGAGAGGGGTGACAAGTCCGTCTCGGGATGACACCGACCTGTTCCGCGTGCCGGCCCCCTACTCGCTACTCGCTCCGCCTACACCTCGCTCGCCTTCCGCATCTGCCACAGAAGGTGACTCAGGTATGCGCGGCGGGACTCGCCGGTGGTGACGATGAGGAGCTTCGTGATCTTGAGCTCGGCGGCGTCGGTATACAGAAGGATGAGCATCTCCCGGATGAAGCTCGTGCTGAGGGTGATGTCGTTATCGGTGCCGACGCCGAGGCGCAGACCTTTTTTCTCCCACCACGAAAACGGGTGGTTGCTGTAGTCGGCGAGCTCGCCCGTCAGCTTCTTGTTCGAGGAGGGGAGTGAGACGAGCGTGAGGCGCTTGTCGATCATCCGATTGAGGACGTCGTGCTGGTAGTGCTCGACTTCGCGGGCGTGGTGGAACTTGGTCTTCGTCGCCAGCGTGGCCTCCCGTTCGCTGAGCGGTTCGCCCTGCAGGAGCTTCTCGCGGATCGCTTCGCGTTGGCTCCAGTCCATGTCCATCATCTCCTGGTGGTCACGGGTGCCGGGCACGAGCCTCTCGCCGCGCATGTTGGCGCGGAGCGCACGCTGCAGAATGCTGTGGAAGTAGTAGTTGGGATTGATGCCGAGGCTGAGGCCGTGCTCGACGGCATCGACGTGCCAGATGTTCATGGCGTTGTCGACGGCCTGGATGCCCTGGCGGAGAGTGTTCCACGTCTCGCCGTGATGGCTGCGCGTGCGGAAGCCGTACGCCTGCAGTTTACGGATGCCGACGCGCATCTCCTGGAAGTGCACCTTCCGGTAAAACCCGCGTTCGTTGCCGACTGTGTCGACCTCAGTCATGACGTCGCGCAGCTCGGGGAAGCGCTTGATCAGTTCGATGATCTGCCGCACCTGGTCGTCGAAGCTCGCGCGTTTCGAGGGGTAGCGCGCGGCATCGTAGAACCCCGCCTCTTTCCGGAAGCTCGGCGACAGCACGAAACGGAACGACGGCACCTCGGCTTTGAATGCCGCGAACCCTTCGCACAACCCGAGCACGACCTCTTCGGGAGTGAGATCGGTGATGCCGGGGATCTGCTCGGACGGGTCGGTGGTCTCGCGGAACAGCGTGAACTTGAGCCGGATCGACCCGACGTTGGACGTCCGATACAGACGGCTGGCCATCTGGTACGCGGCGTCGCGATGCGCTTCGCGAGAGGTGAGGATCAGCTTCGGCAGATAGAGGATCTTCAGATAGCGGTCGAAGCGGTCGTCATCGCCGAGCCGGATGAGTTTGTCCAGATCGGCGGCGCTGCGGATCGGAAGGGCTCCGGGCCCGTAGACCGCCGCGATCTTTTCTTCGTAGAGCGCGCGATGCGGTCCGTTGAGGAGAGCTTCCAGACGGGGGAAAACGAAATCTGAGCTGAGCGAGCCGGTGAGGTGGATGTGCTCATCGTGGAAGGGCAGCGGAAAAGCGCGCAGGAACTGCGCGAGCGCGACCGAGACGGGGTGTTCGATGAGCGACTCGAGCGGGACCTGCTTCAGCCGGAAGCGGCCGAGGAGGACACGAAAGTCGCGGATCTGATGTCCGAGATCGCTGTCCTTATCGGCCTGCGGCGACTGCTCGGCCAGAGCGAGCGTGTCGTCGAGCGCCAGGCCGCTGGTCTCGCTGATGAGCTGGGTCAGGAAGCGCTGTACCCGCACAATGACGTCCCCGTGCATGTCGTGCATGGTAGTGGAGAGTGCAAGAGTGTTGCGCGAAAGCGGGGGTCGGTGCGCGGTGCTCGGAGTGTCGGCCCCGCACCCGCACCCGCACCCGGGCCCGAGCCCGAGCCCGAGCCGTTTGGAGATTCACAGACAAAGGCGCGGGCGCGGGCGCGGGCTCGGGCACCGCGCACCGACCACCGAGCCCCGCCCCCAAGCGCACTCATCCGCGCGAACCGGCTCGGCCCTTGCTCATTTGGATGCGGAGGCACAGCGAACATGAAACACGTGCGAATCACATTTTCGGCCCTTGCAGCAGTGCTGCTGCTGGCCGCCTGCGGCGACCTCGCCGGGATCGGCAATCCGTCCGGAGGCAACAATCCGACATACCCGTCGGGCAGCAACTATCCGAGCGCCAGCAGCCAGATGAGAGGCACCGTCAACTCCGTCGATACCCAGCGGCAGCGGATCGACATGACCGTGAATGCCGTCGACGGGCGCGGGGTGAACCCGTACAGCACTTCGATCTACTTCGACTCGCGCACACGAGTGGTCTACAACAACCAGTCCGCCAGCCCGACCAATCTCGAACGCGGGGATGGCATCGACGTACAACTGTACGCGTCCAACAATGGACAGCCGCTCGCCGACACGATCACGGTCATCAGCGACGTTCGGAACCAGAGCGGGAGCACCTATCCGAACAGTGGATATCCAACGTATCCGCCGAATCAGTCTTCGGGCAGCACGTACCCGAACAACGGGCAGACCGCGATTCAGGGGACGGTGAGCTACGTCGACACGCGCGCACAGCGCATCGACGTGACGGGGGCTTACGTCACGGGTTTGCAGACCAGGCAGAACAACAACACCTACTCGATTTACTACGACTCACGCACACGGGTGCTGTTTCAGGGGCAGACGTATCAGCCTTCCGACCTGGAGCGCGGCGACCAGATCGACGCTCGCGCGTATCCCGGCTCGAACGGTCAATACGTGGCCGATACCATCACAGTGACGCGGAACGTGCGGCAGTAGAAGTCGCGAACGTCAGGCCGGCCACGCTGGGGCAGTGGGCAGTGCCCAGCCCCTGCCCACTGCGCACTAACCCTACTCACCGCTCGTTTCGCATGGTATGAACGGGCGGTGAGCATCGACTTTCGATCCGACAATACACATGCTGCTTGTCCCGAGGTTCTCGACGCGCTGCTGGG
>JADGOA010000135.1 GCA_017883215.1 Thermoanaerobaculia bacterium
GTCCGGGAGCGCTGCTCCGCGGTCTTCGAAACCGATGTCGCGGTGTTCCCTGTCCTGACCGGAACGGCCGGCAATGCGCTCGGCATCGCGGCGATGACGCCTCCGTGGGGTGCGGTGTTCTGCCACGAGGATGCGCACATCCAGCGCGCCGAGCTCGGCGCGGTCGAGTTCTTCACCGGCGGCGCGAAACTGATCCCCATCGCCGGCTTCGAAGGCAAACTTCGTCCGGACGGCCTGGCGCGATCGATCGAAGAAATCGCGAACAGCCACCGCACCGCCGTTCCGGCCTGCCTGTCGCTGACGAATGCGACGGAAGCCGGAACCGTCTATTCGGTGGATGAGACGCGCGCGCTGTGCGACGTCGCCAGGGCACGCGCCGTGCGGGTCCACGTCGATGGAGCACGCTTCGCGAACGCGGTGGTCTCGGCCGAGTGTGCACCTGCCGATCTCTCCTGGCGTGCCGGCGTCGACATCCTCACCCTCGGCGGCACGAAAAACGGCGCCATGGCGGCTGAAGTGATCGTCGTCTTCCGCACCGAGCTCGCCGCAGAGCTCGCGCTTCGCTATCACCGCAGCGGCCATCGTCTCTCGAAGATGCGCTTCCTCTCCGCGCAACTCGATGCCTACCTGGCGAACGACGTGTGGCTGCGCACGGCCCGCCACACCAACGCCATGGCCTCGCGGCTGGCGGCGGGGATCAGCGGCCGCGTGGAGATCCTGCGGCCGGTCGATGCGAACATCGTTTTCGCCCGCTTTCCGCCCGCACTCGCAGCGGCGTTGTCCGCTGGCGGCTTCCTCTTCTCCGACTGGCCGATCTTCGGGCCCGATGCCTACCGGCTGGTGACGGGATTCAGCACGACCGCGGCCGACGTCGATGCGTTTGTGAATGCGGTGGCGGCGAGTAGCGAGTAGCGAGTGGCGTGTGGGGGGTGGGGCACCGGGTCATCGGAGAGCGGACATTCTTGTCCGCAGCGGCCGGACATTCCTGTCCGGCCGCCGAATGGCCGTGCATCGCCGATTGCTTTCGCCAGCCACGCGGCTCGTTAGCCGACGGACAAGAATGTCCGTCGGCAGCGGACAAGAATGTCCGCTCTCCACATACCGGCGACTTTTGAGACAGTCTCTGCTGCGCGCCCCTGCAGCATGGCAGGCTTGGCTGCCGTGAGCTACCATTGCGCCCGGTCCAGCAATCAATCGTCAGCACAATTGGGGCAATCATCATGGACGATTTGCGAGTGCCCACCGTCCCCCTGGAGGTGGAAGTCCGCTACTTCGACGAGCGTCCGATGAGCGGCCGGATTTTCCTGCCGGGGAACGCTCAGCGGCACGACGGCCCGATGAGGCCGGACGAGTGGATCAATCAGTCGAATCCGTTCTTCCCATTCCTGGAGAACGGCACGGTCCGGCCGGTGATCCTGAACAAGCGATACGTCGTGGTTCTCAGTGCCACGAAGTGGGAGGACGAGGCCGAGCGGATCGAAGAGATCGGTGTGGCGCGCAAGGTCCTGGTGGAATGCGGCAAGCTGCGGCTCGCCGGCGTGGTGCACGTCAACATGCCGGAAGAGCAGAGCCGGCTGCTGGACTGGGTGAATCGGCCCGAGCATTTTCTGCTGCTCCGTGAAGGGCAGCTGTGGCACATCGTTCAGAAGAACCGCATCACCTCACTTCAGGAACTGGGAGGCTGATCCTTGCTGGAGAATCTTCTGCGGCAGACACACAAGGCGGGAGGCGGCGAGCTGCGCTTCGCCACCGGTGAGAAAGTCGTGATCGCCACCCCCGGCGGTGAGCAGGAGGCGGCGCCGGAGACGACGGCGACGGCGATTCAGCAGTTGCTCGTGCCGGTCATGCCGCCGCCGGCGCGGCAGGCCATCGCCAGCGGACGAGCCGAATGGATGATGCGGCACGCGGAGCTCGGCGAGATTCGTGTGGTGGCCAAGGTGGAAGGGAAGAAACTCTCCGCATCGTTTTTCGTGACGACCAGCGACGCTGCGCCGGCGGCTGCCGGACAGAAGAACGTGGACGCGCCCACGCCCGTGGCGGAAGGGGGCGGCGGCACAGCGGAGATGGACGCGCTCTTCAAGCAGATGTTCGAGATGAAGGCCTCCGACCTTCACATGTGCGTCGGAGCGGCCCCGATGGTGCGGCACGATGGTGAGATCCGCTCGCTTCCCGGCCGGGGCATCCTCTCCGCCGCAGACATCGAGCGGATCCTCTGGCCCATCGCCCCGGAGAGGAATCACGAAGAGTTCAAGCGGCGCCACGACACCGACTTCGCATACGAGATCCGCGGGCTGTCGCGATTCCGCTGCAACTTCTTCATGGACCGAAAGGGGATGGGCGCGGTGTTCCGCGTCATCCCCTCGAAGATCATCACGGCCGAGGAGATGGGGCTCTCCAAAGAGATCCTCGACCTCTGTTTCCTGTCGAAAGGGCTGGTGCTGGTCACCGGTCCGACCGGGTCGGGGAAGTCGACCACGCTCTGCGCGCTGATCGATTTCATCAATCGCAACCGCAAAGACCACATCATCACCATCGAAGACCCCATCGAGTTCGTGCACGACAACAAGAACTGCCTGATCAACCAGCGGCAGGTGGGCGAGCACACCGACACGTTCAAGGATGCGCTCCGCGCCGCACTGCGCGAGGATCCGGACATCGTCCTGGTCGGCGAGATGCGCGATCTGGAGACCGTCTCCATCGCCATCGAGACGGCGGAGACCGGGCACCTCGTCTTCGGTACGCTGCACACCTCGTCGGCAGCATCGACGGTCGACCGCATCATCGATCAGTTCCCGGCCGACCGTCAGGACCAGATCCGGGTGATGCTGGCCTCCAGCCTGAAGGGCGTCATCAGCCAGATGCTGTGCAGGAAGATCGGTGGCGGCCGCGTGCCGGCACTCGAGGTGATGCTCGGCGTCCCCTCGATCTCCAACCTGATCCGCGAGGCGAAGATCTTTCAGATCCCGTCGATCATGCAGACGGCCAAGAGGATCGGCATGTGCCTGATGAACGACAGCTTCCTCGACCTGGTGAAGAAGGGCGTCGTCGAGCCGCGCGAGGCGTACGTGAAGGCGGTCGACAAGCAGGGGCTGCTGACGATGTTCAAGTCCAACAACGTCGACACCGCCTGGCTGGCGAGCATGCAGGGAAGCGCGTGACGAGAAGCGTGTAGCGGGCAGGGGAGGGGTCCGTATCCTCGGCCTGGATGCCGACCTGGCGCATGGTACGCAGGACTCAGGACTTCCCGTCAAGGTACATACTTCCGGGTCGGAATCCCGTTCGGAGTGGCGATGCTGGCCGCCGCCAGGTCGCGAATCATCGCTTGCGCGGACGCATCTCCGCTCTCGTAGGCCGTGCGGAGCATCTGCACTTCCGCCGGCACGGTATCGCCGGCGATGGTGAAGCCGGCGTGCGGCTGCTTCGGATCCTGTGTCTTCGTCTCCCGCCAGCTGCCCTTGTGGAGCTCGTGACGGACGAATTGTTTGGCCGTCCCCGTCTGAAACGACTGGGCGGCCCTGGCGGGAAGTCCCTTGGCGTTCGCTTTCTGCTCGTCGAGAGCACGGGCCACATGGACCTCGATCACCTCGATCAGGCTGCGCGTCGACTCTCGCGAGATTTCGATGATGCTCAACCCGGAGTGATGGACCGCCCTCGCCGAGGAAGTGCTGGCCGGCCGATGAACGCGGTTCCATCGCACCTCGCACTCCGCTCGGATGGTGAAGCCCTCGTGCTCGAAGGCCAGGCGGACGCGATCGCCGATCTCGCCGATCCACTCCTGGTGCGCGACGCAGAAGCCGCGAAGGCAGGCGTTCATCACGAAAATGCGGGTGTCGCCGATCGATCCCCGCAGCGGCTGCAGGAAATTGACCCGCTGGATACCTCGCCTCTCGTCGATCGTCCTCATAAGAACGTCACATCATCAGCTGGCAGCGTCGGTTCCGGATTCGTCACGGCGTCAAAGTTGCGCCAATTATGGGCAATGAGGCATTTGAAATCTGGATCGATGACTCATGAATCGCGACGACCGTGCTCAACATCGATGGTGATTCTCAAACAAAAATCCGGCCGAAAGCGAAGCTTCCGGCCGGATCTGCGATTCGGTTTCTGTCGTGCCGATTACTTCTTCGCGGCCTCGGCGACCTTGGTCGCCTCCGCGATCCACAGCTCGTCTTTGCCGTCTTCCGCACACTTCACGAGCTTGCCTTTGATGTTGAGAAGAGCGGTCCCTTCCTCGCTCACCTTCTCGACGTCGACCTTGCTGTGCTGGCAGACCGGGTAGAGCGTCTTCTCGTCGCTCGACGGCTGGAAGACCTTCTCACAGGTCTCACTCTGGTGCAGGTTGCAGTGCTTGCAGAGGAGCTTTCCGGTCATCTCCACCGCGGTGCCGTCGGCTTCCATCTTCTGTGCGGCTTTATCGCCCATGTGGCAGGTCTTCTTTTCATCGCCAGCATAGGCGAACAGCGAAACCAGACCGACCATGAGCGCGAATGCGACTACGAGTTTTTTCACGTTTCAACTCCTCTAAGCATCTGTTGACGTTCCAGGGTCGTCGACATCATACGGATCGCCGCCGCCGCCCGCGAGTCGGAACGGCAAACTCGCGTATCGGCCTCCCCCTCCCAGTTGTTCAGTTACTCAGTTGCTCAGTTGCTCAGTTGTGCCCAGGTTAAGCTCTTACTGAATTACTGAGTTACCGCCGCACAGCCGGCAACGCTCGAACTGAGCAACTGAGCAACCGAGTAACCGAGTAACTCACGTCTTGCCGCAAAATCGGACTAACATTGGTCACCCCGCGATGTCAGCAGCCGTGAACCGTCCGGAACGCCGCAAGAAGATGCGCATCGCGCTCACCCGCGGTGTGATCGCTCGTTTCGGCTCGATGGGCGTCATCATGATCGACGCCAGTGAGACTGGTGCCCGCATCGAGCATTTCACGCGACTGGAGATCGGGAGGAAGGCTCAGCTCCGTTTCGAATGGAAAGGCGCAGATATCCTCGTCGATGCCGTCGTGGCCTCCTGTCGCGTGCACCGCTTCGTCCACGGAGAACAGGGTGCGACGGTCTTCCAGTCGGGAATTTTCTTCGCGGAATACGAAGGCGACGCCCAGGCGAAGCTCAAGGACATGGTGTCCACTGCGGTGGCGCGCTCGCTCGCCGAGCAGGTGGCGAACGCGCGCGGATTGGGGCCGGTCACCGGGAACGATATGCCGGTCTTCCGCGCAGGGGTCGTGAGCGCGAGAGGTCTCCAGGGTAAGCCGGAAGACGCCGCCCGGCTCCTGCCGAAATCGGAGGTCGTCGCCGATCGCGGCTATATCCGCTGCACGCTGACGAACAACCGCTGGGACAAGAAGTGGAGTCGCACTTCGGATCAGCCGGCCGATGGATTCACCGTGCTGGCCACGGAGCCGGCCGAGCACATCGACCAGCTCTGCGAGAACTACCGGCTGGGCGATGCCGAGGAGAGGAGTCTGATCAAGCTCCTTGCGCGAGTCAGCGTCGAGAAAAGCGACGCGAGATCGTTTTCAGGCTGAGGCCGGCGAACGGCTGGGGGCTCGTTGGAGTCGGGCGACGCCAGTCGCTTTTTCTTGTCTCCCTCACCGCACTGCGGCTTCGTCGAGCGACAGCGTTCCGGAATCGCCGTCGAGCGTTGCCATGACGCCGATCGGCATGGCCAGCTTCTGCTCGATGTGACCGAACGATAAGCCGGAGATCGCCGGCACGCCGATCGAGGCGAAGCGGTCGCGCAGAATGTCCTCCAGGCTGAAGGTCGGCCCCTTGTATCCGCAGTCGCTGCAGCGGCCGAAAACCACGCCGGCGATGCCGTCGAACTTGCCGCCGGCCGCGAGCTGGGTGAGCATCCGGTCAATCCGATAGGGCTCCTCGTGGACGTCTTCCAGGAAGACGATGGCACCCGCTGTTTCGACCTCGAACGGCGTTCCCATCAGCGTTGAGATCATCGTCAGGTTCCCGCCGACCAGCCGGCCGGACGCTTTCCCTCCGGCGATCCTGACGATGCGGTTCGCGCGGTCGACGAGCTCGTTCTCTTTCTTCGGTGGCGGCTGCAGCAGCCCTGCGGGCTCCGCCGTCATCACGACGCGCCGGAAGTTGTCGAGCGTGTAGGGCACGAAGTTCGAGCCTCCCATCGGGCCGTGGAATGTCACCAGGCCGGTGCGGAGATGGATCGCGTTCAGCAGCGCAGTGATGTCGCTATAGCCGATCACGACTTTCGGTTTGCGCGCGATGAGGTCGTAGTCGAGGAAGGGGAGGACTCGCGGGGAGCCCCAGCCGCCGGTGTAGCAGACCACCCCGGCGATGCGGTCGTCGGCGAACATGCGGTTGATGTCTTCGGCGCGGTCGCGATCCCGGCCGGCGAAATAGCCCCATTGGTCGTAGACGTGCTTTCCCAGCTCGACATGAAATCCGATCGTCTCCAGCTGCTCTTTCGCCAGCGAGATCTCGTCCCTTTCGAACGCCGCCGCCGCGGGCAGCACGAGCCCGACCGTGTCGCCGGCGGCAAGACGCTTCGGCTTGACGACGGTTCGTGAGACGCGCGCGGCCGCTTTCGGAGCGGCGTCGGCTGAAATCGACGCTGCCGCTACTCCGGCAGCCGTGACGGAACAGAGTCGGGCGAAATCGCGGCGGTTGATCATGGATGACATTGTGGCAGACCGCGGGCGGCAGACCGCAGACCGCGGACCGCAGACCACCGACTACAATCGCGCTCAAATGTCCACCCGCACGATCCGCGTCATCGACTCGCACACCGCCGGCGAGCCGACGCGTGTCATCGTCGACGGCGGACCGGACCTCGGCGGCGGCTCGATGGCCGAATGCCGCGAGCGCTTCCGCCGCGACTTCGACCGCTTTCGCTCCGCAGTCGTGAACGAGCCTCGCGGCTCCGACCCCGTCGTCGGCGCGCTCCTCTGCACGCCCTCAGATCCGACCTGCGCCGCCGGCGTGATCTTCTTCAACAACGTCGGCTATCTCGGCATGTGCGGCCACGGCACCATCGGCCTGATGGCCACTCTTCACTACCTCGGCCGCATCGCCCCCGGAAGGCATCGCATCGAGACGCCGGTGGGCATCATCTCCGCGGATCTCGCCGCTTCCGGCGAGGTCTCGGTCGGCAACGTTCCGAGTTTCCGCCATCGCAAAGGCGTCTCCGTCCAGGTCGAGGGCTACGGCACGTTCGTCGGCGACGTAGCCTGGGGCGGCAACTGGTTCTTCCTCGTCAACGATCACAACGAGAAGCTCGACCTGAGCGAGGTCGAGCGCCTCACCACCGTCACCTGGGCGATTCGCAACGCGCTCGAGAAGAACGGGATCACGGGAGCGAACGGCGAGGAGATCGATCACATCGAGCTTTTCGCAGCGCCGCATCGCGATGACGCCGACAGCCGCAATTTCGTGCTCTGTCCCGGCAAGGCATACGACCGCTCACCGTGCGGCACCGGCACGAGCGCGAAGCTGGCCTGCCTCTTCGAGGACGGAAAACTCGCCGAGGGGGCCGTGTGGCGGCAGGAGAGCATCGTCGGGAGTCTGTTCGAAGGGTGGGTCGAGGTGGTCGATGGCGCGATCCGGCCGACGATCCGCGGCTCCGCATTCGTGAACGCCGAGGCGAACCTCATCCTCGACGATCGGGACCCGTTCTGCTGGGGAATCGGGTAGGACTGCACCGATCGGCGCGACGTGTACGACGAACCTACGGTGAACCGGCGCGCAGGCGAGCCGGATTGATCAATAATCCCGGCGATGCCGAAGCACATCCTCATCGTCGGGGGCGGGATCGTCGGGCTCTGCACGGCGTACTACGCGAATCAGCGCGGACATCGCGTCACCGTCGTCGAGCGCGGTCCGGCTACGCACGACGGCTGCTCGTTCGGGAACGCGGGGCTGGTCGTGCCGAGCCACTTCATCCCTCTCGCCGCGCCAGGGGCGATCCGGACGGCGCTGAAGTGGATGGCCAGTCCGGAGAGCCCGTTCTATGTCAAGCCGCGGCTCGACATGGAGTTGTTTTCGTGGGGATGGAAATTCAATCGGGCAGCGACGGCGACGCATGTGGCGCGCTCCGCGCCGCTGCTCCGCGACCTCCACATGGCCAGCCTCGACGCCTTCGAGGAGCTCGCTCGCGAGCGCGACGACTTCGGTCTCGTCGAAAATGGGATGCTGATTCTCTGCAGCACGGAACACGCTCTGGCGGAGGAGACGCGGACCGCCGCGATGGCGAGAGAGCTGGGAATGCCTGCGGAAGTGCTCGACGCCGGGAGCATTGGCGATCTGGAACCCGGTCTGCGCATGACGATCGCCGGCGGTACGTTCTATCCGAAGGACGCCTTTGTGGAGCCGGCACGCCTGATGGCCAGCATGACCCGACGGCTGGCCGAGCGCGGCGTCGATTTCATGTGGGAGACGAAGGTCACCGGGTGGCGCGCTGGTCGCGACCGCATCGAAGCCGTCCGGACATCGCGCGGCGAGCTCGCCGGCGACGAGTACGTGGTCAGCGGAGGCTCGTGGTCGCCTGCGGTCGTCCGAGACCTCGGGCTGTCGCTGCCGATTCAGGGCGGAAAGGGATACAGCCTCACGATTCCGCGGCCGCGGCACAACGCACGGCATGGAATCATCCTCGCCGAAGCGCGAGTGGCCGTCACGCCGATGGGAGAGTCGATCCGCTTCGGCGGGACGATGGAGATCGCGGGACTCGACGAACGCATCAACCCCGCGCGCGTGCGCGGCATCGTGAAAGCGGTTCCGAAGTACTTCCCTGATTTTTCTGCCGAGGACTTTCGCGACGTGCCGCCGTGGTGCGGCCTGCGGCCATGCTCGCCCGACGGCCTGCCGTACGCCGGCCGCTTCCGCCGTTACGAGAACCTCTCCGCCGCCACCGGCCACGCCATGATGGGCATGAGCCTCGCGCCGGTGACAGGGAAGCTTCTCGCAGACGTGCTCTCGGACACGCCGTCGAGGTTCGATCTGACGATGCTCTCGCCGGACAGATACGCGTGAGAACCGTCGACGACCGTCATCCCGAGAGGATGTACAGAAATCGAATTCACCACAGAGACACAGAGGACACAGAGAAAGAAAGGCAGAGGAACAGTCTCTGTGCTCTCTGTGCCTCTGTGGTGAATTCGATTTCTGC
>JADGOA010000136.1 GCA_017883215.1 Thermoanaerobaculia bacterium
CCGGCTACTCGCCCTCGCGCCTCCGGCGCGATCACCCGGCCGCTCCTCGGTCGTGGTTGGGTTGCGGGCGTGCGAAGCGCGCCCGCGCTGTGCCTCTGTGGTGAATTCGATTTCTGCACAGCCTCTGAGCCGGCGGAGTCATCACCCGATCACGTAGTCCACTTCCCGCCGATAAGCGTCGCGGTCCGCCTCGTAGACCGATTTCATCAGCAGAGAGTTGCCTGGAAGAGCCCGGTCGACCGCGAGGACGCCATCGAGGTGATCGATCTCATGCTGGAGCAGCTCGCTCGCGGCAAGGTCGATTCGATCCCAAACGCGCTCGCTGCCGTTCTCGTCGCGATATCGAACCGAGATCGTCCGGCGGCGCTGAACCCGCACCAGGAGGTCGGGAAAGCTCATACAGTCGTCCCACATCGTGAACGTCTCCTCGCTCGCGAACGTGATCACCGGATTGACGACGAAGAACGGCTCGCCGAGGTTCACAGCGACGAAGCGCTGAGCAACGCCGATCTGCGGTGCGGAGATGGCGCGGCCGAAGCCGTGACGCTTTCTGAAATCGACGAGAGTTGCGGCGAGACTGGCGCGCGCCGCGGCGAACGCCGGGTCGCCGAAATCGACGACCTCCTCAGAGCGAATGCGCAGGCGCGGATCGCCGAGAAGGAGCACGGGAGCGGCGGAAGCGAGCATTTGACTATTGTGCGGTGGATGGATGGTTTTCACCACAGGGGTCAGGGGTCGGGGGTCACGGGTCAGCGGTCGGAGGCGATTTGCTCGCGTCCGACCCCCGACCCCCGACTCTTTCGCTTGTGGCGACTGCCCGCCGCGCGGTCACTTCACGTAGATCCGCACTGATGCCCGGCGTCCTTCCTCATCGACCGCGGTGATCGTGTGCTCGCCGGCCGTGAGCGGCCATTCGGCACTTCCGTCGCGCGCGACGCTCGCGAACCGCCGGTCGTCGACGCGCCACGTCACTCCCGTTTCGCTGACAGCGCGCAGGCGCAGGCTCTGATAGCGCGTGCGCAGCGTCGGATCGATGAGGTACGTCGCGCCATCGGGAGGATTGAGAACGCGCAGGCTTGCTTCGGCAGTGCGACGATCAGAGGGCGCTCCGCCATTCGTGGCGAACTGTTCGTTCATCATGCCGTTCTCCTTCGCCCAGGCGCGGTACTCGCCGGGCCAGGAGACACCGCCGGCGTGATGCCAGGAGCAGAAGCGCACGGGAGCGTCGGCGGGGAGCCATTCGCTCTCGATGGCGGGACAACTCGTCGATGGGCGCAGTCCCGACAGCGCGCAGACCGGCGCGCGCTGGACGTTCGCCGGAGGATCGACAATCGGAGCGTCATCCGTGGCGCCCGCCCTGCGCTGCATCGCCGCCATCATGACGTCGTGGAAAATCGGGCCCGCTCCCGTGACGCCCGACGAGTTGCGCAGCACTTCACGGTCGAAATTGCCGACCCACACGCCGACCGTCACGTGGCGCGTGTACCCGACCGTCCAGTTGTCGTGATAGGCCTGCGATGTGCCGGTCTTGACCGCCACCGGGAAAGGAAAATCGAGGCTCCCCCCGCTGCCGAAGATGAACTCGCGCGCGGCCGGATCCGAGAGGACGTCGGTGATCCAGAAGGCGGTGCGCTGAGTGACGATGCGACGAGGAGCGCCGTTGCGCTCCCCGCGAATCATTCTCGGCTCGACGCGGATCCCGCCGCGCGCGAAGGTCGCGTACGCGGCGATGAGTTGATCGAGACGCACCTCCGCGTCGCCGAGGGTCAGACCGAGGCCGTAGTAGTCGGCGGTGTGTGTGAAGTCGGAAAATCCGGCGTTGCGCAGAAGCCGCAGCAGCGCCGGAGCGCCGAGGCGAGAGAGGAGCGCCACGGCTGGAACGTTCTCCGATCCGGCCAGCGCGGAACGCGCGCGGAGCGGACCCCGATACCGCCCGTCGTAGTTGCGCGGCGTGTAGACGATTCCCCGTTCGGCAGTCGGAAAGCTCGAGGGCACGTCTGCGATGACCGTGGCGGGCGAGTCACCACGCTCGAAGGCGAGAGCGTAGGTGAACGGCTTGAGCGTCGATCCCGGCTGGCGGAGGGCCACCACACCGTCGATGGCGCCGCCGAACGTGGTGCCGAAGTAGTCGCCCGAGCCTTCCCATGCCAGCCATTCGCCGGTGGCGTTGTCGAGCACCGCCACGGCCGCGCTGTGCGCGCCGTGGCGGAGAAGCTCTTCGCGCCGCGCGGCGATGATGCCGGCCACGTCGCGCTGGAGAGCGGCATCGAGCGTCGTGGGGATCGTGCGCGCGCGCGACGCCCCGGGATCGACTCGGGCAGCCTCTTCCATGACGCGTTCGATGAAGTGCTGCGCGAGGACAGGCTGCCGTGCGGAATCGAAACGGAGCCGCTCCCGCCGGGCGACGTCGTGCTCGCTGCGGCTGATGAAACCCAGCGCCCTCATTTTGCGGAGGACCGCCCGCTGGCGTGCCGCGGCAGCCGTCGGATCGCGCAGCGGGTTGAACGCCGTCGGCCGCTGCGGCAGGGAGGCCAGGAATGCGGCCTGCGCAACGGTCAGATCATCCGGCGCGCAACCGAAATAGCGCCGGCTGGCCCCCGCCACGCCGCGGATCTGATTGCCGTATGGCGCGAGGTTCACGTACGCGGCGAGAATTGCCCGCTTCGTGTAGCGGCGCTCGAGACGGAGAGCGATGACAGCCTCTCGAAGTTTCGCCGCCATGCTGCGCGATCGCCTTCCGTCGTCTCCTGCCAGCATCAACTTCGCGACCTGCTGCGTGATGGTGGAACCGCCCTCGACGAGGGCATGCCGCCGCAGATCGTGCATCGCCGCGCGCGCGACCGCGAGCGGATCGACGCCAATGTGCCGGTAGAACCTTCGGTCTTCCGCGGCAACGGTTGCAGCGGCGACCTGTTCCGGAATCCGGTCGGACGCCAGCCATTCCCCTCGATGGCCGGAAGAAGAAAGCGGTTCGTACAGCGGAACGCCGTTGCGGTCGAGGATGGTGGTCGAGGTGAATCGAGAGGAGTCGAGAGGTGGGATCGGGCCGTAGAACAGCCATAGCGCGAGTGCGATCACAGCCACGGCGGCAACGCCGATTCGTTTCATCAAGCGTCCCGCGCCGCCCGTTCCCCCACATCCCTCGCTCACGCTCGGGATAAGACCTGTGTCCATTCCGTCAGCACCTCGCAAACCCTCGTGACCTCGTGACCTCGTGACCTCGCGACCCGGTGACCCGATGACCGGGCGGCCGGGTGCGGGCAACCTACGGCTTCACCTCCACCACGCTCGTCGCCGTCCTTCCGAACACCTCCGGCTCGTACATCTCCTCGGCGTGCAGCGGCGCAGTGATGAACGTGCCGGCGGTCGTGGCGCGCAGCAGGTACGTGAACTCGTGCGGTCCTTCGCTGAGCCGCGTGGCGAAGAGATTGACGCGGTCGTCGTGTCGCTCGACGTGATCGAAGCCGCCGTAGCGCCACCACGACAGCCAGTCGTCGCCGCCTCGATCCGCCTTCGCCTGTTGTTCGGCGATGTCGCTGGCCGTCGTGGCGAACCATGACTCCACAGGCTCGGTGCCGGCGGGAATCGGATCCGTGACCGCCACGAACCGCCGCTCCTTCGTGTTCCGCACGCGCAGCGTGACCTTGATCAAATCGCCGGCCTTGAACGAGGACTGATCGGCTTTGGCGTTCTGCAACGCGTAGTGCCGCTCGAGCGCGAAGCCCTGATCGAGCGGGTCGTGCATCACCACACTCCGCGCATAGCGCAGGCGCAGCGCGTAGAAGAGCGTTCCCGTCCCCTGCCGTTCGAAGGTGACCGGCACCTGCGAATCCGCCGGCGCGATGCGCAGGACGTCCTGCATCGACCAGTCGCGGCTCTTCGCTTCGGCCGAACGGCCGCGGAACTCTTCGCGTTCGACCGTCTCGCTGCCGATGCTCGCCAGGGCCGTGAAGTCCGGCGCGACCGATTCGTACTTGCGGTAGTAGTCGACCAGCGACTCCATGGCCCAGGCGTTTTCCTGAGTGTTTCCCCAGCGCCCGCGTTTCCGCGCCTTCATCATCCAGCGCACCATGCGCGTCGCGATCTCCTGGTCGGACCCGCTGCGCACGAGCGTCCCGAGAACCATCGCCGTCGTGCGGACGTTCGAGTTCCAGAACCACATCAGCTCCGGATCGGCGAGCTCCTCGACGTGTGCGAATCCCCCCTCCGGGAGAATGGCATTCGAGATCCGCCGCTGCAGATTGGCGAGCCGCGGGCCGCCCTCCCCTTTCGCGATCAGAGCGTCGGCGAGGTGCGACAGCCCGAATACCGGCATGCGGTCCACGTACGTCATCAGGCGTGTGATGTGGCTGTCTTCGTTTCGGCCGCCCTCGACGAGCGTCTTGACCGCGAACGCCTGCCAGGCCGTGTAGGCGGGCCACCACGATTCGTTGTCCGGCCGCGGTTTGGCCAGCTCGGCCTCGAGGTAGCCGTACGCACCGTCGAGCACCTTCTGATCGACGGGGTAGGCGTCTCGCTTCGCGATCTGCAGCACGTGAAGGACGTAACTCGTCAGGTACGGCGACACGGATGCGCACTCGCCGTTCCAGTATGCGAAGCCGCCGCTCGCACACTGGAACTTCGGCAACTCGCCCACGGTGGCGGTGGCGAGCTTCTTCGCGGCGGCGGCGTCGACGCCCGGCAGCTTGAACACGTCGCCTAACTCGGAGACATAGACCAGTGCCAGCGCGGCCGAGGCCCGCTGTTCCGCGCATCCGTAGGGGTAGGCAACGAGATATTGCGCCCCTTCGCCGAGACCGACCATGGCCGTCGAGGCGAGGTCGATGTGTAGACCGCCGAACGCCGGAACGATGCCGGACGGGATCTTGAGCGTCTCTTTCGCTCTTGCCGTCTCCGCCGTCGCCGTGCCGGCTGCCACGCTCCCCGCCCCCACGCTGCCGTAGGCGGCGAACGTTTCCGGCGAGACGAGCACTCGTACCGGAATGCTGTCCTCGAACGCGTCGCTCTCCCCCAGCATCGAGACGCTGATCTGGACCCGCGCGCTGCCGACACCCCTGGCGAGGGCGTTGAACCGGACCTCTGCCGAGCCTTTCGCGTCGACTTCGGCCGTGGCGGCCGGCTGCCCGGTGATCTCGAGAACGTCAGGATCGAGGCTGCGAATGGTGATGCTTGCAGTTCCCTTCTTCGCGAGCTGACTGTGAATGACGGCGCCGAACAGCGCCTTGTCGCCCACCGCCAAAAAGCGCGGGAACGTCGGCGTGAGCAGGAGCGGCTTGTTGATGCGGATCTCGTTCTGACCCCAGCCGAAGCGCGACTGTTTGTCCGCGGCCACGGCCATGATCCGGTACGTCGTCAGCGATTCCGGCAGCGTCACTTCGGTGCGCGCGCGGCCCCGGCTGTCGGTCGTGATGGAGCCGAGCCAGAACGCGAGGACGCGGAAATCCTTCCGCAGCATGCCGGGGCCTGCATCGCGGCCACCGCCGCCGCCGTCGGTCGCTCCCTTCGGCGTCAACACGCGGCGGCTGATGATCTTCTGCCGCGAGTCTTCGTTCACGACCTGCAGTGATTTCTCGAGGTAAATCGACTGCAGCACGTCGGGGGTCTTGTAGCCGGTCAGCGACAGAACGCCGTAATCGACGGCCCAGAGGGTGACCTCGGAACGCGAGCCGCTCCCCTTCTGGTCGCGGACTTGGACTTCGATCTTCGCTTTGGAAGCCGGACGGTATTCGTCGCGATTGGCCTTGACGTCGACTTTCAGACGCTTGGCTGCGTCTTCGACCTTCAGCTCGACGTAGCCGAGGCGGAAGGACGGCTTGCCGGGATCGCTGGCATCCTCCGTCACCGCCTCTTTCGATCTTCCTTTGACGAGAAGGACCGACACGTAGACATTGGGGATGTCGGCTTCGGTGATCGGAACGGTGACGGTCTGCTGGGTTGAGGTCAGCTCGAACTGCTTCCACGTGCGAACGCCTTCGCGTTCGGTCGTGAGAAGCGCCGTGGCGTGCTCCCAGGGCGACTTGATCATGATCCGCGCGGTCTCTCCCGGGCGAAGGTTCTTCTTCTCCGGGACGAGGTCGATGCGGTTGTGGTCGTAGCGTTCCCACGCCGTGTAGCCCGCGCCGACGGCGTAGAACCACACCCGCGTGGTCGTCGAATGGCCGGCTTCGTCTTTGGCGGTGGCTATGAGGTTGTACTGGCCGCCTCTGGCAACGGGGATGTGCAGTGGAACCGGTTGCGCCTGCGTGGTGACGCTCCACGTTCCGGCCGCCACCTCTTTCCGCTCCGTGTCCCACGTGTAGAAGCCGTTCCCCTCGGCGCGGCGGACGGAGTTCCATTGAACCTGATGCAGCTCGACGGAAACGTTCACGCCGGGAACGGCCACGCCGTCGAGTGCCGCGGCGACGAACGCTGTGTCGATGCCCTTCGAGGCATCGGTGAAGAACGGCAGATTCTTGACGCCGATGTACCACGGCGCGGGATCGACGCGGAAAGACGTGCGGCCGGCGATGCGCTGGCGCGACACGTCGGTGACTTCACCTTCCAGCTTGTAGTCGTAAGGCCAGCCGGCGCGGGTGTCGGTCGGAAGCTGAAGCTTCAACTCGCCGCCGGCGTCGAGCTTCTGCTCCTTCGACGAGATCTTCACCTCCCGCTCCCTCTCCGCGTCGAACCCGAGGAAGGTGTAGAGCTCCGGAGGGAAACGGTCGTCGATCTTCCGCGGCACGTCGTACAGCGGCGACTTGCTGAACGACCATTTCACGGGGAGACGCGACATCGGCGAGCCGAAGAGATACCGGCCGGTGATCTTGCCGGCCAGCGTGGCGCCGGCGATGGAAGTCGGCGCGGTCAGGCTGGCGTCGACGCGGAACTCGGGACGCCGGTACGCGGCCACGAGGAACTCGCCGCCAGCGGAGAGCAGCTGTCCCTGGATCTCGCCTTTGTAACGGTACGTGCCGAGAGGCGCGTCGGAAGGAATCTTCACCGTCCACTCACTGCTGCTCCACTCGCTGAGCGAGACGGTGCGCTTGTCGACCTGCTGATCCCGGCTGTCGGTGAGCGTCACCTCGACTTTCGTCCCGGCGGGAAGCAGCTGCATGCCCTTCGGCGTATCGCTGCGAAGCACCGCCTTGGCGTGCACTTCTTCGCCGAGCTTGTACACGCCGCGATCGGTGAAGATCGTGCCGCGCAGCAGAGGGAGCGATTCACTGATGTTGAAGGGCAGATCGAAATCCCACGGGCTGATGCCTTCGGTCCAGTTGCTCGCGGCATAGGCGACATCGCCGTCCTTCTCCGCAAAGACGAAGAAGTGATACTGGTCGAGGGCCTCCCACGCGTTCGACCAGCCACCGTCCGGCTGGTTGTCGCCTTCCTTCTTCTCTTTCCTGGTCTCGCGAAGGTCGGCCTCTCCGGCGATGGCGAGACCGTATGCGTCGGTGACCCCGCTCCAGACGACCTTGTTGTCCTTCGCGCGGATGGTCACGTTCGCCGCCGCAACGGGAGCGCCGTTGTCGAGGCGCGTCACGAGGACGAGGGTGTTCTGCGGGCTGTCCTTGACGCTGATGCCAAGGTTCGTCACCTGGACGATGGTGTTGCGCACGTTCGTACAGGCGGGGTCGCCGGCGACGTCGGCGTTGGCGATCGGCGTCCCGTAGGCCACGCCGACCGAGACGATTCCGTGACCGGAGGCGTTCAATGCCGAGCGCACGTCCAGCCCGTACGACTCGATCTTGTCGGCCGCCGGCGCGAGCTTCCGCTCCTTCGCACCGGGCGGCGGCTGGCCGCATTCGCTGGTCAGCTTCATGATCGCCGGCACGACCTGGTCGACGCTGACCGGCGCCAGCCATTGCTTCACGGCCGTGAAGTTGCGCGCGTAAAACGGCAGCACGGATCCACCGCTCGATTCCCACACGCCGTGACCGTCGCCGAAGCTGGTGAACGCCGTCTTGTGCCAGTTCTCGACCGTGGCCGCCCAGGGGTAGCCGAGCGGCTGCTGATCGGCAGCAAGGAGCGAGGGATCGATGCGCAGCAGATATGTGTGTGCTGGAAGGAGCGGGAACTCGTCGAGGCTGTAGTTCTCCGTCGCATAACGGTTTTCCGACTCTGCGGCATCCGCATCGACCTTCGCCGCGAGCGTCACCGGCTTCGCCGGATCGGTGATGTCGGTGACGGTCAGCGCCTTGCGCAGGGCGGGCAGTTTCACCGGCACGCGGAAGGTGATGGTGTTCCACATCTCGGGATTGCATCTCGCGACGCAGCGGACGTCGACGACGAAAAAGGCGTGCGGCAGCTCGATCGTGAACTCCTGCGTGCGCCCGGTGCGAACGTTCTTCGGCCCGCGGGCGAGCTCGGAATCGAGAAAAACCTGGATGAACGTGTCGGGTGCGATATTCGGCTTCGTCTCCAGCACGACGAGGTCGGACGAGGGCGGATAGGTCTTCTTGTCCCAATCGTCGGCGAGGAACGACAGGACCATCGCGCCGTCGGAAGCAGCGACCTGCCGTGCCTTTGCTTTCTTCGCTTCGAACGCATCGCGTTCCGCCGGGGTGAGGCGGTCGAGAGCGGGAACGGCCGGATCCTTGAACGGGTGCGCCTTCGTGCGCAGTTGCAGATGCTGGACGATGACCTTCGGGTCGACGGGCTGGTTGAATCGGAGCAGCACCACGACCGGCGCATCGAAACGGCCGCTCCGATTCCGCATCATCGGCTCGACGCTGGGGTCCTTGCGGTACCAGTTCGTGCTGCGCAGCTGGATGGTCGGCGTGATGAAGGAGAAGGAATACGGCTGGCCGAGAGAATCGCCGGAGAGTGCCTTCGCGTCCGCGTCGATGGTGACGTCGAACTGCGTCGCGAACGGCAGCGGCTTTTTCGGATCGGGAGTGAAGATCAGGGTGGTCGTTCCCGACCAGCGGAAGGTGCCGCCGACCGCGGGCGTGATGTGGAACCACGGAACGACGAGCTGCAGCGGAACCTTTCCGACTGCTACCATCGGCTCGGAGAAGACGGCTCGAATCTCGTTCGCTTCGGCGAGAGTGGCCACCTCGCCTACCGGCCCTGCTTTGACGATCGTGAGCTTCTGCGCCTGAGCGGCGGCGCAGGCGATGAACAGGGCCA
>JADGOA010000137.1 GCA_017883215.1 Thermoanaerobaculia bacterium
ACATTGCTGAGTTCCTCAGCCGAATGGAACACGTTTACCTGTTTTTTGAGTGAAGCGGTACCCCACTCCCCTTCATCCCCTCGCCCCGCGAACGTTCGTACAGCGTGGCTGAACGTGTCGCGCCGCGGGGCGAGGGGACGAGCCCGGGACTCTGCTCCTACTCGCTACTCGCTGCTCGCTGCCGTCAAGCAATCCGCTGCAGAAGCTCGGCGGCCTGCGGCTTCTTGCCGTAGCGAATGTCGGTGGCGGCGATTTTCTCGAGGTACTGCCGGGCGCCGGCGGTGTCGTTGCGTTTGAGGAGCGCCCGTGCGATGAGGAACCAGGTGTCGACGACGTACTCGTTCTCGCTGAAGCGGTGCGCCTGGACGGCTTTCTGCAGCGTGGCCGCGGCCTCCTCGTAGTGTCCCTGCGCGTAGTGAATGCGACCGAGGTGGGAGAGGGCGTCGAAGTTGTCGTAGGAATTCTGGTCCACGTTTTCCACCACCCGCCGGTAGAGCGCCTCGGCCCGCTCGTAGTCCTTGCGGTCGAAGCAGATCGCCCCGCAGAAGAGCAGCGCGTTGCGGTAGAAGTAGGAATTGAAGAACGGCTGGTCGGCGTCGAAGAGTCCCAGCGATTCCTGGAACAGGTGCAGCGCGTCATCGTACTCGTGCAGGGCATAGGAATTCAGCGCCTTCAAGGCCAGGGCCTGAGCGGTGACGTTGTTGTTGTGGGTGTAGCGAAGCGACTTGTCGTGCAACTGCTTGGCCTTGGCGTAGTCACGCTCCTCGTGGGAGAGATGACCGAGGATCACGTACGACTTGTACTTGATGTCGTTGGCCTCGTCGGACTCCTCGGATTCGCACGCGGCCGTGAATCCCTGGCGCGCTCTGGCGATGTCGCCGGCGTAAAGTGCCGCCACGGCGCGGTAATACGTCGACTCCAGCGTGGTCAGAACGCTGCTCTTGCCTGCCGCCACCCGATCGATGAACCTGGTCACCAGCAGGGCCAGCATCGTCGTCTCGGAGTTGGCGTCGACGACGAAGTTCTGCAGGTAGACCAGCCGGTTCTCGAGGATGCGCAACATCTCCAGCATGACGGTGATGCGCTGCTGGTCTTCCCCGGCGTCCTTGAAAAGTGCCGCGAGCTGCCGCTGCAGCTGGGAGTACGACTGGTCATAGAACCGCGTCTGCGCGTCGGAGAGCTCCTCCTTCTCGTTCTGGAGCCTGGTTTCGAGCGCCACACGCTGGTCGATCAGCTCTTTGATGCGCGACGTCAGGTCAGCCATTCCGCGGGGCCCTCGATTCGAAGAGAAGTCCTGAGTCCTGAGCTCGAGGACCACTCAGGACTCAGCACTCAGGACTAGCCTCTCTCCCGTCGTGCAATCGGGGAGCCAGCGACCTCGAGCAGGCGCAGCTCGATCTGTCGCCGATCCTCGTCGATGGACTGCACCTGCGCGACGACGTGGTCGCCGAGGCGCAGCTCGCGGCTGGTGGAGTCGCCGCGCAGGCGGTGCTCGCGTTCGGCGAAGCGCCAGAAGTCGCCGCCGATGGTCGCCACCGGCACCATTCCCTGCACGAAGACCTCGTTCAGCTCCACGAAGATGCCGAAAGGGGCGACGCCGGTGATCAGGCCGGTGAATGTCTGCCCGATCTTGTCCCGCATGAAGATGACCTTCTTCCATTCCAGCACTTCGCGCTCGGCCTCTTCGGCGCGCCGCTCGCGTTCGCTGGACTGGGTGGCGTAGACCACGCCGGCGGCCTCCGCCTGGGCCAGCCGCTCGCCATGAGCGGAACCGTTGGCGATGAGATCGGTGAGGCTTCGGTGCACGATCAGATCGGGGTAACGGCGGATCGGCGATGTGAAATGGCAGTAGTGCTCGAGTGCCAGGGCAAAGTGGCCGAGCGACTCAGGCGAGTAGAAGGCGCGCTTCATCGACCGGAGGACGATGTTCGTCAGGAAGCGCTCCTCCGGCGTGTCCCTGACGGCGTTGAGAACGCGCTGCAGCTCGGCCGGGCGGATGTCCTCCACGTCGCCGCGCAAGGTCAGCTTGAACTCGGCGAGGATGGCGCGCAGGTCCTCGAGCTTCTGCGGGTCCGGCTGCTGGTGAACGCGAAAGAGGCCCGGCTGATTCGAGAAGACGAGCTCGCGCGCGACGACCTCGTTCGCAGCGAGCATGAACTCCTCGATGATGCGGTGGGCCACATTGCGGGCGGAAGGGGTGATGGCTTCGATCTCGCCCGTCTCGGCAAGGACAACCTGCGCTTCGGGGAGATCGAAGTCGATGGAGCCGCGGGCCTCCCGGCGCTGGCGGAGGATCTCGAAGCAGGCGTGCATCCGCTCGAAATCGGCGATGAGACCGCCGTAGCGCGCCTCCAGTTCCGGGGTACGTTCCGTGAGGATGGCGTTCACGTCGGTGTAGGTCATCCGTTCCCTGGTGCGGATGACGGACTTGAAGATGCGGTGGTTGACGAAGCGTCCGCGCCCGTCGATCTCGATCTCGACGGAGAAGGCCAGCCGGTCGACGCGCGGGTTGAGCGAGCAGATGCCGTTGGAGAGCCGCTCCGGAAGCATGGGGACGGCGCGGCCCGGGAAGTAGACTGAGGTGCCGCGCTCGAAGGCTTCGCGATCGAGAGCGCTTCCCTGCCCGACATAGTGCGCCACGTCGGCGATGTGGACGCCCAGGAGGTAATTCCCCTTGGGCGTGCGCTGGACTTCGACGGCGTCGTCGAAGTCCTTGGCCGTCTCGCCGTCGATGGTGACGATGCTCCGTCCGCGAAGGTCGGTACGGTTGACGAGCTCCGACTCCGGCACCTCCAGCGGAACCGACTCCGCCTGGGCCAGCACCTCCGCAGGAAATTCGTGCGGGATGTGGAACTTGCGGATCACCACTTCGATGTCCACGCCGGGATCGCCGATGAACCCGAGCACCTCCACCACGCGGCCGCGCGCGAAGGTGGTCGAACGATCGGGATAGCGGTCGATCTCCACGTTGACCATCTCGCCGTCTCGCGCGTTCATCGTGCCGTCCGGCTCGATCAGAACGTCGGTGTCGATGCGGAAATCGAACGGCACCGCATACGGCTCGGCCGCGTCGGCATGGAAGCGGCCCACGATGGTGTCGTGGGCGCGGCGGAGGACTTTTGAGACCTCGCCGACGATCAGGTCGCGGTTGTGGAGCTTGCGATAGGAAGGCTTCTTCCGGTCCACGCGCACCACCACCAGATCGCCGTTCATGGCTCCTCTCATGGAGCGGCGGTCGACGAAGACGTCGGGATCGGATCCTCCGCCGAAGATCGTCCCATATCCGTCGGGATGAACTCTGATGCGGCCGGCGTGATAGGGGGTGAACTCGAGGAGCGAGTAACGCTTGCCGCGAACGGCGAGCAGGATTCCGTCGCGCTCGAGCTCGTCGACGACTGCCGTCACCTCCTCGCGCGTGACGGAAGGATCGGCCAGCCGCTCGTGAATCTGGTCGACAGGCAGCAGCCGGTTTCCGCGCAGGCGCAGCAGGTCGAGGATCCGCTGCTGTATTTGTGGTTCAGCCATGATCGAGAGCGTATAGCGGGTAGCGTGTGGTGCGCAGCGGCAGTGCGCAGTGGGCAGGAGTCTCCGCGATCTGCTGTGCACTGCCTGCCGGTCCGGGGCTCATGCAAAAAGCGTGTAGCAGGGATCGCGCAGCGGTGGGCGGCGCCCCGACACGCTGCCCGCTACGCTGTTCGAGTTACGTCCGATTTTTCGATTTCCGGAGCACGGGCGCGCTGACTCTCTTGTGCGAGACGCGCCGCGTGGGGCGGATGGACTCCGCGAATCCGTTGAGCATCGTCTGGCTGCGCAGCTTGTTGTGAAGCGTGTTGCGATGAACGCCGAGCTTCTTCGAGGCCTGAGTGACGTTGCCGCGGCTCGCTGTCATCGCCGCGACGATGTACTTCCCTTCGAAGGCTTCGACTGCCTGCTCCAGCGTGATGCCATTGCCAATCAACTCGCGGATGATCGCGTTGAGACGATCGTCGATGCTTACCATTTGAATTCAGACCTCAGCTTCGGTGAGGTGCGTGATTCTACACCTCCGATTGGAGAAAATTGCCAAGCGATTTTTTCCTCACGCCAGGAAAATTTTCGTGCTCAACGACCTTGACAAAAAGCTCGCGCTGGAGAAGGAGCGCCGCTTCACGAGAGGCGATGAGCGCGCACGCCGAGCGCGAGCCACAGCATCGCCAACGCCGTCACGATCGCGCCCGCGGTGAGTGACAGAGGACGGAAGATCCAGGTGATCTGATGCTGTCCGGCCGGCACCTCCACGGCCCGAAACACGCCGCGCACGAGTTTCTTGTCAGCCGGTCTTCCGTCGACCTTCACACTCCATCCGCGCGCGTCGTTCTGTGTCAGCACGAGCAGTCCCCCGCTCCTGGTGGCCACGGCCACGCGGCTCTGCGACGCGTCCAGAGCCAGCGTCCGCGGCGGAACGATGGCACCCTCGCGCGTTCGCACGTAAGCCATCGGCAGCGCGCCGGGCACTCGATACGCGAGCACGTTCTCCACCCGCGCCACTTCCACGAACGGCGGCCGCATCGCCCAGGGGACGAACAACCACATCACCCCGATCTCGCGCAGCAGATCGAGGTCCGTGAGCGCTCGCATGTAGAGCCTGGTGTAGGACTGCGGAGAGAGCGGAGCCGGCGTCGAGGCCGTGAAACGCAGCTGATACAGATTGAGGTAGCCGGCCATCCAGGCCACGCGGCTTCCGGCTCGCAGCGGGTTCTCGCCGTAGACCTGCGCGATTTTCGCGTTTCTTCCGATGGCCGGCGGATACGCGAGGAGCCGCCGGTTCAACGGCGCGGTGGCCAGCAGCGGACGCACCGCAAACAGGAGGTCTGCCGCGATGGCGACGAGGAGCACCGCGTCGACGAATGCACTGCGCCTTCGCACGCGGTCCCACCCCACCGCCGCCAGGACGACGATGGCCAGCATCGCAAAGGGGAGCACTCGCGACGGATAGCGAAAGATGGTCAGCGGCAGCCGCGCCAGGATCGACGGGCCGGAGGCGACGACCATCGTTCCGGCCAGCAGCGCCAGCCAGCCTGCTGCCGCCGATCGAGCCTGCCGCAGCAGGACGACGGCGCCGGCAACTGCGAGCAGACTCACGATCACTCCGCCGTAGACCACGAAGATGAAGTGCTGCGCCTGGCGTGGTGCGGGCGTGACGAATTGGGGAGGCACGAACATGCGCAGCCAGTCGCGTCCGTGCATGGAATTGCGCAGGATGTCGTCAGGGTCGAATCCACCGAACCGGTCGCTGCCAACGACGAGATCGACGAAAGGAAAGAGCTGCACGGCGGCGACCCCGATGGCACCGAGCCCGGCAATGGCGATGGTCCTGGGCCGCCGCACCACGATGCAGTACAGCAACGCGGCGGTCGCGGCGTAGAACGGCTCGCCGCCGAGGAAGACCAGGGCGAGCAGCACGGCAGCCAGACGGGGCACCGCTGTCCGCTCAGGATCACTGTAGGGACGCGCAGCAGCGCGTCCGTGGCTCTCGTCGTCGCCCCCGCCCTTGGGAGTTGCGGACGCGCTGCTGCGCGTCCCTGCACGATCGCGCAACGCGCACCAGAGGATCCACGGCACCCAGGCGAAGGAGGTGTAGTTGTTCTGCACGTCCAGCAGCGACAACACCGGGCCGCTGAACATGAGCCCCACGCTGCCGATGGCCGCCCCCGCAGGACCGGCTCGCAGGCGCAGCAGACAGTACGTGCCGCTGCCGAGAATCAGAGCATGAACGAAAAGATACAGAACGAAGGCCCTGCTGAACGGGAAGGCCAGAAAGAGCCAGGCTGGCGGATAGAAGACTCCGGTCTGAGGATTGGCCAGCCACTGCTCGCCAGAGCCGTTGTACGGATTCCACAGCGGCAGTCTCCCGGCGCGCAGATGCATGGCCGTGTAAAGGCGCATGGGAGCGAAGTAATCGGTATGGTCGCGAAAGGTGAAGATCTCGTTGCGCGCCAGCGGTGGCCCGAACAGGACGATCGCGGCGATGACGATCGCCGCCAGGGCGAGCACGTTCTCCCGCTTCTTCACAATTTCCATAGTCCTGAGTCCTGAGTGCTGAGTCCTGAGTGAGCTCTGCGATATCTCAGGACTCAGCACTCAGGACTCAGGACTGTTCTTTCCGCTCTTCCGCGCGCAGAAGTCGATCACGATGGTGCGCATCAGGCGCACCCCTTCGCTGAAGAACCTGGTGCGGATGCGCTCGTCATTGCCGTGCGCGGTGCCGGCGTCGTAGTAGTTCACCTTGAACGGCGCCACCCCGTAGGCCACCATGCCGTGTTCGCGAAAGAAGCGGCTGTCAGTCGTCCCCGCGCCGACGATCGGGGCGACGCGGGAGCCTGGCGACTCCTTCTCCATCAGCCGCTGCAGTGTGGTGAACAGTTCCGTGTTCGCTCGCGTTGCCGGTGCGGGCTTGCCGGCGAGCAAGACCTCGATCTCCACTTCTTTTCCGGCGACGCTGCGGACTCGATCGAGCATCGGCTGGGGCTCTTCATCGGGAAGGAGGCGGATGTCGACCTCCGCCGTGGCATTCGCCGGGATCGAGTTCACCGACGATCCCGCGGCGACGCGCGTGATGGCGATGGTGTCGTGCAACAACGCACGGTAGGCGGGGGTGAGAGCTTTGGCGATACGGGGACCGCCCAGCTCGGCGGCGATGTTCCGGAGCACTTCGCCCCGCTCGTCGCGGCGCGCTACGCCGGCGGCATGGAAATAGGCCTCGACGTCAGGCGTGAGACGGTTCGGCGTGGGGATCTGCTCGATCGCCGCGAGCGCGGCGACGAGCTTGGCGATGCTGCCGCCGTCGTCCGGCGGCGCGGCGGCGTGGCCGGCAACGCCCCTGGCGTGCAGAGAGAGCCAGAGCGGCACTTTCTGCTGAACCTCGATGCCCCAGAACGCGACCCGGTCGACGATGGTCTCGTTGTAGCCGCCCTCGTTGAGGACGAAGCCGACATTGTCGAAAAGCTCCGGATGTGTGGCGAGGAGCTCTTTGGCGCCGCGGAGGCCACCCGCTTCTTCGTCGGCGACGGCGAGGAAAACAATGTCGCGGCGCAGCGGCAGCTTCCGCCGCTTGATCTCGATGAGCGACATCGCCTCGGCGATACCCAGTGACTTGACGTCGAGCGCGCCGCGGCCCCAGGCATAGCCCCAGGCCACCGCGCCGGCGAATGGCGGCTTGGTCCATTCAGCGGCCACAGCGGGGACGACGTCGATGTGATGGAGCAGCAGCAGCGCCTTCTCGTTCGATCCGGACCGAAGCCGCGCGTAGACGGACTGCCGCTGCGGGTCCGCTCCGACGAGCTGCGCGTCGATCCCCTCCTTCCGGAGGAGCTGCTGGAGGAATTCCGCGCCCGGCGTCTCGCGGCCGGGCGGGTTGGACGTGTCGATCTTCAGATACGAGATGAACGCTTCACGCGCCTCGCGGTCGAGAGGATCGTCCGCCCCTCCTGTCGCGCGCCGGCAGTCGAGCGGCGCAACGAGAAACGCGATGAGCAAAAAGAGAAGGAGCCGACGCTGTCCCATCAGAGCGCGAAGTGTACTAGCGAGTAGCGAGTGGCAGCGAGTTGTAGCGGGTAGCGGGTGGGGGACGGAGGCCCGGTTCTCCTGCACGCAACAGGCTACCCGCTTCCTACTCGCTACTGAAAGGGGTACGTCACGAACGTCCCGTTCGCGTAAATGATGTCGCAGTCGAAGCCGCTGAAGCCTCCGGATGGCTGCGCCGCGTTGTAGACACCGTCGCGTCCCGGCGAGGCGATCGCATAGTGGTTGGCCGACACGTTGCTTCCCACGGCGGCGTCGACGTAGCTCGATAACTGCCGCCCCCACCCGTCGGTTACCGGCGGCGTACGGATGTAGGTCGGCGAGAGCATGTCCGCGACGGTGGTGATCGGGATGCTGATGTCCGCACCGGCGAGGCCGGCGGCGTTGTACTGCGAGAAATCGCTCGAGCGCGCTTCCCATGCCGTGGCAATGTTGCGGATGTTCACCATCGTCTTCTTCTGCTTGGCGCGTTGGAGGGCCGTCACCAGGTTGGGAATGGCAATCACGGCGAGGATGCCGATGATGGCAACCACCATCAAGAGCTCAACGAGCGTAAAGCCTCTACTTCGACGATTCATGACCTCTCCTGCACATTGGACCCACGCACATCGACCCGCAAGCTGAGTACCAATGCACAGCCGAACCTCGAGTCGTTGATTTTCATCAACTTACGCCATGGCCGTCCGATCGACAGGCCTGCCGAGTGACGGCTTTAACGCGTGTCGCTGACAAAAGCTGTCAGCCGGCGATCGGTTGTGGAATCGGCAATTGCGCCGGCTCCTCCCGTTCGGCCTCGACGCGATACAGCTCATAACACGCGCGGCAGCGCGCCTCGTAGGATGAGTCGCCGACTTCCACCTGGGCGTTGCCGCCGGCGACGCGCTGCGAGTAGTGTGCGGCGCCGCGGCAGCGCACGCAGACTGCATGCATCTTCGAGACTTCTTCGGCAACCGAAAGGAGGGCGGGCATGGGCCCGAACGGCCGCCGCATGTAATCCTGATCGAGCCCGGCGGCGATCACGCGAATGCCGGCGTCGGCGAGCTGCATGCACACGTCGACGATCCCGTCGTCGAAGAATTGCACTTCGTCGATTCCGACGACCTGGACTCCAATCTCGACCCGCGAGAGCAACTCGGCGCTGCTGCCGGCGGATTGCGCTTTGAGCCGCCGGTCGTCACGCGAGACCACTTCGTCGATGCTGAAGCGTTCATCGATGACCGGTTTGAACACCTGAACCCGTTGTCGCGCGATGACGGCGCGTCGCAGCCGCCGGATCAGTTCCTCCGATTTTCCGGAGAACATGCCTCCGGCAATGATTTCGATCCAGCCGCCATGGTGCGATTCCAATTGTGCGCCTCCGGGAACGACGAATTGCTTCTGAAGAGGATAACAAAACTTTGCTACCCTCCC
>JADGOA010000138.1 GCA_017883215.1 Thermoanaerobaculia bacterium
TGGCACTCGATGCACACCTGCATCACGTTCGAGCGCCTCAGAAACCGCGCGTTCGACGACCCGTGCGGGTCGTGGCACGTGATGCACTCGCCCTGCGCCACTCCGCCGTGGTTGAACACGAACGGCCCTCGCTTGTCCGAGTGGCATCCCACGCACGGCACCTCATTCGCTGAAGTCAGCCGCAGGTTCTCTGGCTTCTGTGGCCTCCCGTGCGGCTCGTGGCACGAGGAGCATTCCATCCCTCCTCGGCCTAACCGATGCGCGAATGGCTTGTTCCGGAACGAGGCCACCTGCGTCGCGTGGCACGTCGAGCAGAGCGCCAGCTCGCTTCTCACCAGCAGATGCGCCGAGCGCGGCTCCGCGGAGTGAATCGCGTGGCATGTCAGGCAGTTCACCGCCGAAGAGTTGGCGTGCTGTCCCGACTGCCGCGCGATCCGGTCGGTGTTGATGTCGTGGCAGGTCAGGCAGGCCTTGTTCGCTCCCGCCACGCCGATCGGTTTATAGATCAGCGTCTTGTCGCCGCCCGCTTCCATGTGCGCCGTTCCACTCCCGTGGCACGACTCGCATATCGCATTCGGCACCACCTGTCCCTTGGTCGCTTTCCCGCGCGCGTGCGGGTTCGTCCCGAACGCTTTCGCCTGCTCGTGGCAGTCCCCACACGACATCGTCGGCGTCGCTTCTGCCGCCGCCACCGCCGGCTTCGGCACCGCGGGTTGCGTCTCGGGCTGTTGCTGCCTCGCCATCACGCCCGGCGACAGGCCGATCACCAGCAGGAGGGCTGCTGCACCCATCGCGATTCGTCTCATCAACTTCTCCCTCTCTCGATTCATGCGGCATCCAAAAGCGAGGGGGGCTTTGGGCCCCCCTCTGGCGATGCAATATGTCGTATCACGAACATTCACTTACCGCGCATGCACCTTGGCCACGTCCCAATCCTTGCCGGTGCCATGGCAGGTCGCGCAGGCTTCGGCCGTGGTGGTGCCACCGAAGTTGGTCGTGTTGAGATAGGCATGGGCTGCGGCGTCGACGTTGTCGTGGCAGCCGAGGCACGAGGCAGTGGCCGGCCCCTGCGGTGAGAAGTAGTCGCGCGCAGTCGTCACCGACTGGATGCCCGGCTGCAGCGGCAGCGTGTAGCCGGTCGCCGTATGGCACTTGGCGCAGTCGAGGCGATCGCCCGGGAAACGGACTTCGTTGAAGTTGTTCTTGCTGCCGCGATACCCGTAGATCGTGAAGTCCTGCGTCAGGTTCTCGCCGGTGTGGATGCGGTGGATGAGGCGCGAGAAGGAGACCGACTCAACGGCACCGGCGGAGGCCGGACGGTACGCCTCATCGCCCTCGGTCGGGTTGTGGCAGATCACGCACTCCTGCGTGTTCATGCGCTGGCCGCCGTGGAGAGCGAGAGCGTCGTGGCAGGTGTTGCACTGCGAGAGAACCACGCTCGTGCGGCGCGGAGTGACGGCGCCGGTGATCGCGTAATAGCCCACCGGGTTGACCGTTGACTCGTTGCCAGTGATGTTGGCCTTGTCGTCGCCGCGAACGAGCGAGAATGCGCGCTCGATGTCGACCGTCACGGCCCAGGTGCCCGTCGCGTTAGCAGGGATAGCGTTCGCGAACGTGTAACTCGTGTAACCGGTGGCCGGGTCGTACGAGCCGGGAGTCTTGCCGGTGGCGACGCCGCTCTCACTGTAGTAGGTCGCGTAGCTCGACGTCGGACCGCCAAGCTTCGGCGAGAACGCGGTGAGCTTCGTGCCGTCGATCGGCGTGCCGTCGGCGTTGTCGATGTTGAATACAACCGTCGGCTTCTTGCCTGCTGCGAAGTTCGAGACGCTGACGATCGTGGCAGCGATGCCCTTGAGCTGCTTGGACTTCAAAGGATTCGTGTGAGCGCCCTGGATCGAGGCATCGAACTCCTGGCCGCTCGCCGGGACATGGCACTTGGCGCATGCGGTGTCGTCGGCCATCGGGCCGGCGGGGTGATTGGCTCCGGTCGTCCAGTTGATGTCGTCGTGGCACGATCCGCAGGCGGTGCGGGTCGGACGCGTGTACCAGATGTCCGCTTCGGCAGCCTTGGGATCGTGGCAGGTCGTGCAGTTGCGGATGTCCTGCGGGAACCCGACGGTCGACCAGTCTCCGCCGGCGTAGTTCTTGCCGCCAGCCTGGACACTGGGGAGGCTCCCGCCCATGTGAATGCGGTGATAGAAGGCCTTGCCGTTGAACGGCTGACCGGTCGTCGCATCCGTACCGATCTGGTTGTTGTGGCACATCATGCAGAGCTCGACGTCGCGGCGGGTTCCGCCGTGCGTGCCGAGCGGGTCGTGGCAGTTGTTGCAGGTGTTCGCAACCGCCATCGCGCCCCAGGTCTTATCGGGCGTCGCGCCATCGGGACGGAAGTCCATGAGGACGTTGTCGGCGAAGTAGTCCTTGCCGATGATGTCGTTGAGCGTGCGCTTCGCGTATGCGCCGAGGGTCAGCGTCGTCGACGGCGTGACATCGGCCGGCATCGCTGTGGCGAAGGTGTACTTGTAATGGCCGAGCTCCAGATCCTGATACGTGCCACCAGAATCGGTCGACGGGTTCGTCACGCCATTGCGGGTCCGCATCGTGAGGTTCTTGTAGTAGCGAGTCGCCGGATCCCACTTGCCCACGATGAAGGCCGGAGCGATCGGGCCGGGGGTGACCTTGCCGTTGCGATCGAGCGGCTGGTCAAAGGAATCGGTCAGGCTGAAGTCGACGACCGGCTTCTGGCCGGCGACGACATTCGTGATCGAGTTGACCTTCAGCTTCACGCCTGGGCGGATGTAGGCGATCCCGTCATCGTTGAGGTAGGCCTCGAGCTGATCCGCCTTGAACTGCGGGGCAGCCTTCGGTGCGGTGGGCGCGGTGACGCTGCGAGCACGGGAAGAGACCGTTGCGTTTGCGGCGGGTGGTGGCGCGCTCGGAAAGACGAGCGCCCCTGCCGTCGCCATCAGCAGGAGCCCGCGCAGGATCGTTTCCATGTAGATTCCTCCAATCGGTTACTAGTCGGGATTCTGGCCGGAGGACGGACGCCACATCGTGTCCGGTGTCGCTCATGATGCGTGTCAACGTGTCCCTACTATGTGTGACGAATGACACATGCGAAAGAGAGGGCTCCAAGTCTCGCCCCTGATCCCGCAAGACCCTCGACCAGAGGCGGTTGCGAGCCGACTGCGATCCAACGCCGCTCCTGCACGAAGCATCGCCCGACAGGCACCACGGATCGCGGTGCGGCGGGATGAATCGCAGCGTTGCGCTGTGGCCGCAACGCCTACAACGACGAAGAAGCCCGCTGTGAAGCGGGCTTCCCTATTTATCACCGGATGTGGCGACGACGGTCACGCGGACAGCATCACCACACTTTGCACATCTTCTTCCGCACCATCGGCTGCCCCTCTTTGCAGTCGAACGCCTTCTGGAACTGCGGCAGATCCGACACCACGCCGTTGATCCGGTACTTCCCCGGCGAATGCGGATTGGTGATGGCGCTGACCCGCAGGTTCTCCGGGCGCTGGTTCTCGCAGGCCCACTGCGCCATCCCCACGAAGAAGCGCTGGTCGGGGGTGAGTCCTTCGGCCGGCTGGAGATTCTCGTTCGCCACCGCCTCCTTCCAGGCGATGTAGGCGAGCAGCGTTCCGCCGATGTCGGCGACGTCCTCGCCGGAGGTGAGCTTCGAGTTGATCTTGATGTCGTCGACGATGGTGTACTGCGCGTACTGCTCGCGCACGCAGTCGACACGCTCCTCGAACGCCTTGGCGTCGGCCGCCGTCCACCAGTCCTTCAGGTTTCCTTTGCCGTCGAATTGCCGCCCCGAGTCGTCGAATCCATGTGTCAGCTCGTGGCCGATGGTCGCGCCGGTGTTGCCGTAGTTCGGCGCGGCGTCCATCTTCGGATCGTAGAGCGGTGGCTGGAGCACGCCGGCCGGGAAGTTGATGTCGTTCATCTGCGGGTTGTAATAGGCATTGACGGTGGGCGGAGTCATCCCCCACTCGCCGCGGTCGACCGGCTTGCCGATCTTCTTCAGCTCGCGCTCGGATTCGAACACCGTGGCGCGCTGGGCGTTGCCGAAGAAATCATCGCGCTTCACGGCGACGCTGGAGTAGTCGCGCCATTTGTCCGGATAGCCGACTTTGTTCGCTACGTCGTGGAGTTTCTCGAGCGCGCGCTGCCTGGTCTCGTCCGTCATCCAGTCGAGGCCGCGGATCTCGCTCTCCATCGCCTTCTCGACGCGCCTGGTCATGTCGACGGTGGCCTCTTTCGTGGCCGCGGAAAACGTGCGGCGGACGAATTCCTGACCCAGCGCCTCGCCGAGGTCGCGGTCGACGTAGCGAACGCACTGCTTCCAGCGCGGCGGCTGGGCGGCCACGCCGCGCAGCGTCTTCGAATAGAAGTTGAAGTTCTCGGTGACGAACGCTTTCGACAGATACGGCGCCCGTGCGTGGACGGCGTGCCAGCGCAGGTAGGACTTCCAGTCGGAAAGGGAAGCGCTCCCGATCTCGCGCTCGACCTCCTTGTAGAAATCGGGCTCGGTGACGTTGATGACCTTTGTCTGGGCCAGGCCGTTGTCCGCCAGATAGCGCATCCAGTCGAACGACGGCGTCAGCTTCTGCAGCGCCGCCGGCGTCATCTTGTGGAAGAGGTTGTACGGATCGCGGCGCTGCACTCGGGTCAGCGAGGCCCTGGCCAGGGCCGTCTCCATCTTCATGACGGTCGCGGCATCTTTGGCCGCCTGCGCGCTCGACTCGCCGGTCAGCTCGAGCATCTTCGCCACGTGTCCGACGTACTTGTCGCGGAGATCTTTCGAGCGCGCGTCGTCCTTCGTGTAGTAATCACGGTCAGGCATTCCCAGCCCGCCGGCGCTGGCGAAGGCGATGACTTTCGTGGCATCGCTGAAGTCCTGGTCCGAGCCGAAGCCGAAGAGAAATCCGCTGCCGGATACGGTCGGATGCACGTGCGCGAGAAACACAGCCAGCTCGCGCTTGCTCTTCAGCGCGGAGATGCGGCGAAGCAGCGGCTCGATCGGTTTCACGCCGGCGGCTTCGATCTCCGGCTCGTTCATGCAGGAGGCGAAGTAGTCGCCGATCTTCTGCTGCACCGGGGTGCGGTCGGGCGCCGGCCTGGCCGCTTCATCCAGGATCCCCCAGAGGAACTGCGCGTTCTCCTGCGTCAGCTTTCCGTAGACGCTCCACGACGCCTGGTCGGGGGGGATGGGATTGCTGGCGACCCATCCGCCGCAGGCGTACTGGTAGAAGTCGACACAAGGCTCGGCGGTGCGATCCATCGAGGCGACGTCGAGGCTGGGCGTGTACGGCAGCTCGCTGAGCGGCCGCTCCTGCCGCGCCGCCGAGTCGGCCCGCGGGGTTTCCTTCGTCGGAGGCCCCACCTCCGGCTTGGCGACCGCCGGCTTCGTCTCCTGCGCCGGCATGGCCTGCTTTGCCGGATCGGGATTCTGCTGTGCAAAGACGGCGGTGGTCACCAACACCACGACTGCAGCGAGCGAGCGTCTCATTTCTCCTCCTTGGACGGGAGGAGTGTATTCGCTGGGGGTTTGTAAGGTCACTGGGTTGCTGGGTCACTGGGTTGCGAGCAATGTCATTCCTCACTCCGTGGGATGGCACGCCGAAAATCCCGCAACTCTTCCAACCTCGTGACCTCGTGACCTCGTGACCTCGTGACCTCGCGACCTCGTGACCTCGCGACCTCGCGACCCGACCACCCACCCGGTAACCCATCGACCCTCGACCGGGCACGCAAATCGCTGCGCACGCTGGTGCAGCAGGAGGACGTATGACGACATGGAACATCGACCCCGCCCACACGACCGTCGAACTCGCGGTCAAGCACATGATGTTCACCACGGTGCGCGGCCGCTTCACCGGCGTGAAGGGAACGATCCACGCGGATGAACAAAACCCCGACCGCTCCACCGTCGAGTCGGAAATCGAGGCGAAGACCATTGATACCGGCACCGCCGATCGCGATACTCACCTCAAGTCTGCCGATTTTCTCGACGTTGAAAAGTTCCCGACGATCACATTCCGCAGCAAACGGGTGCAAGGGGCGGCGAGCAAGGAAGGTGACCGTTTCAAGGTCGTAGGCGAGCTCACTATCCACGGTACGACCAAAGAGGTGACGCTCGACTGCACGTATGGCGGTACCGGAACTGACCCCTGGGGCGGAACGCGAGCCGGCGCCAGCGCGACGACCGAGATCGATCGTCGCGAATGGGGCCTGCAGTGGAACCAGGCCCTCGAGACCGGCGGGATCCTGGTCGGCAATACGGTCAAAATCACCATCGATGTGCAGGCGGTGAAGGCGTAACCCGAGCGGGTAGCGGGCAGGGGACGACGCGTACGTGTCGCGCCTCTTCCCGCGAGGTTGTCTCCAGAACTCTCATCCGTCGTCCTGAGAGGCTGTGCAGAAATCGGGAGCGTGGCGATACCAAGCCTCTTTTTCACCACAGAGACACAGAGGACACAGAGAAAGAAAGCCAGAGGAACAGTCTCTGTGCTCTCTGTGCCTCTGTGGTGAATTCGATTTCTGCACAGCCTCTCAGGATGACGCAGTATCAAGACGGCCTCCGCCGGGAGGGGGTGACAGCGTGAGCGAGTTGCGAACGTGCAAGCACGTTGAGGCGAATGGTCAGGTAGACTGGCGAAAGCGTAAGGCGTTCGCACGTCCTTCACGCTACACGCCGTACCCTACTCGCTACTCGCTACTCGCTACTCGCTACCGTGAATCCATCCCCCTTCCTCACCTTCAGCCGCAGTGAATGGGCGCGCCTTCGCGGCGCGACGCCGATGACGCTCACTCAGAGCGACGTCGACGAGATCAAGGGCATCAACGACGAGCTCTCCCTCGGAGAGGTGGAGGAAGTCTATCTGCCCCTCTCGCGGCTGCTGAACCTCCACGTCGCCGCCGTGCAGGAGCTGCACCGCGTCACCTCACGCTTCGTCGGAACGCGCGCCTCGAAGGTGCCGTACGTGATCGCCATCGCCGGCAGCGTCTCGGCAGGGAAGAGCACCACCGCACGATTGCTCCAGACCCTTCTCTGCCGGTGGGAGAACCATCCCCGCGTCGACCTCGTCACGACCGACGGCTTCCTCTTCCCGAACGCGATCCTCGGCGAGCGTGGGCTGATGGACCGGAAAGGCTTCCCGGAGAGCTACGACCGGACGCGCCTCGTGGCCTTCGTGACCGATGTGAAGTCCGGTCTGTCGCCGCTTCGGATTCCCGTCTACTCGCACCTTCACTACGACATCGTCTCCAACGCGTTTCAGACCGTCGACAACCCGGACATCGTGATCCTGGAGGGCCTCAACGTCCTGCAGAGCGGCAGCGCCACGCCGGTCTTCGTTTCCGACTTCGTCGATTTCTCGATCTACGTCGACGCCGCGACAGAGCACCTCGAGTCGTGGTTCATGGCCCGGTTCCGAAAGCTTCGCGAGACCGCCTTCCGCGATCCGGAATCGTTCTTCCACCGCTTCTCGGATGTCGCGGAGGAGGATGCGATGGCGATGGCGCGTGACGTGTGGGCGCGAATCAACCTCGCCAACCTGCGGGAGAACATCCTTCCCACGCGCGACCGTGCCCGTTTGATTCTGGAGAAGGGCGCCGATCACATCATCGAGCGCGTGCTCATGCGGCGAGGGTAGAAGCGCCGGAGTGCGGACGTCCTCGTCCGCATCGATCGGACGTCCTCGTCCGATCGTCGACGCAGGCGGATGAGCTGATCTCGCGCTTTACCGCCGGACGTGCCACGGATGCGGACGAGGACGTCCGCACTCCTCATGCCGGCTCGCCTGGCGGTGGATCGTCGGCAGCCGAGGCGTCGTCTTCGAGAACGCGGCGGAGCGCCTGCAACGCGGCCGCGGCTCTTCGAGCGCGTTCGGATGGTGACGCAACGGCGTCCCGGCGAAGCGCCTCGACGAGATAGCACTGCCCGCAAAGGGCCACACCGGCGTCGATGACGGCAGCAACCACCTCGCAGCGACTGCACCGGACCGGCATGCGACGATCGGCCATCGCCTGGATCTCGAAACGGTACGAGCTCGCAGTGCGACGCACGACGTCGGCCTCTGCTTCGAAATTCTGCTTTCCTGCGACGTTCTGCATGGTCGTTCTCCGGTGGAGCATCACGAGCGATTACGGAGCACAGGCTCTCAGCCTCTGCTCCGTCGAGAGTCGTGGCCCGACGAGCATGCGAGCGGTGGCGCCAGGAGCGCCGCCGATCGCATCGATTGAGTGTTATGGCATCGCCAAGGTCCAGAGGATGCTGCCGTCATTGCCGATCGCAACGAGCGAGCGCGTGGACGTGCCGCCGGTTGTCGTCGCCGGAACGACTACGACTGCGTACGTTCCGCCGTTGAACGGCGTGAGGTCCACGACGTGGCCGGCGATCGTTTTCGACCAGGCCGTCCCACCGCTGTTGGTGGAGATCGCCGCGATCGTCGAGCTGAACGTGCCATCCGTCGCCTTCGTCTCGGTGACGGAAAGGAGGTTGCTTCCTGAGAGCACGAGCCGGCCATGCCCGTTGGCAAGAGTGGCCGTCCACGCTGTGGTGCCGGTCGGACGCACTGCCGTGATCGTCGTCGTCCCGGTGCCGGGCGTAGTCCCCGGAACTCCGGTCACAATGAACACCGATCCGTCGCTCGCCACGACAAGGCCGCCGCCGAAGCCCCGGCCATCGCCGGGACCCATACCCATACCGCCCGGAGCGGAGGCAGGACCATGTCCCTCCGCGAAGCCGGCGACGGCGATCAGTGCCACTGCAACTGCTGCGAAAAAGTACTTCTTCATGTTCGATTCTCCTTGTGGTTGCGGTCGGAATCCGCGATTGCCGGGTGAGGCATAGGACAAGCGCGGTGCCATGTGCGCCACAGAGAGGGCAAGGCGAATCGGCGGGTCGTTTTGACGCGGAGCGGAGGGTCGGAATG
>JADGOA010000139.1 GCA_017883215.1 Thermoanaerobaculia bacterium
GCGCGGCGAGGAATCCCCCGCCACCCCTGGGAGTGCGGGGGATCCCTCGCTGTCCTCCGCCGCTCCGCGGCTTCGGCAGCTCGGGATGACAGGCTTGGCTCGTGTCATTAGAAGCGTGAGCGAGGGATGACACCTGCGCGGTCACGGCCAAACTCCATCCGCGCCACGTCCTCGTGGCGCGGTAAAACGGTGCGGCGCGCGGAGAAAACGAAGCGCCGGACGGGGACGTCCGCACTCCTAGCGCGTGCCCTCTTCGATGCGGCCGAGGAGGCGCAGCATGCCGTCGAGAATCGTGAGCGGATGCGGCGGACAGCCGGGGATGAAGAGATCGACCGGCACCAGGCTCGCGGCGCCGCCGGACTGCTCGGGATGCCCTGCGTAGATGCCGCCGGAGATCGCGCAGGCCCCCACCGCGATCACGATCTTCGGATCGGAAATCGCGTCGTAGGTCTTGGTCAGCGCCAGGCGCATGTTCTGCGTGACCGGTCCCATCACGATGAGGCCGTCGGCGTGGCGCGGCGAGGCGACGTACTGAATACCGAAGCGTCCGATGTCCCAGCCGATGGTGCTGAGCACGTTCACGTCGGCCGCGCAGGCGTTGCAGTCGCCGGCGCTGACCACGCGCAGCTTGAGCGAGCGTCCAAAGAGGCGCCGCAATTTCTCGTCGAGCGCCCCCGCCAGCTTCAACACTGCATCCGCGGCAACGACGAGGTCGTCGCGCCTGCTCGCCGCAAGACGGTAGTCGGTCGTGAATGTAATGGCACCCTGCGGGCATGCGCTCTCGCACTCCGGGCAGAAGATGCAGCGACCGAGGTCGATCGCCATCGCCTTGTCCACGACACGGATCGCTTCGGTCGGACACGCATCGGCGCAGTCGCGGCAACCGTCCGGACAACGGGTCGGGTCCAGCTTCGGCACGCCGCGGAAGTGCGCCGGCATCGACGGCGGGGCGGCGTCCGGATACGCCATCGTCCGCTGTCCCTGGCGTGCGCGCGTGATGAGGGTCTTGAGCATCGTCTTTACAGGTCGTGACCGCAGTAGGAGAGGTTGAAGCTCTTGTTGCAGAGCGGGAAGTCGGAGATCTCGCCCTCGCGAAGCGCGAGCGCGAGTCCAAACCAGTTATGAAAGGAGGGATCGGTGATCTTGTAGCGCGCCAGACGACGCTCACCATCCGTGACCGCGACGTGGCAGATCTCGCCGCGCCATCCTTCGACCAGCGACACCACGACCGAATCGGGTTGCAGGGCTCCGGCTTCCGCATGCACAGGCGTGTCGGGAAGCGATCGGAGCTGCTCGCGCACGAATTCTGCCGAGCGCTCCAACTCCAGCCAGCGCACATACGCGCGCGAATTGACGTCGCCGTAATGCGCGGTCATGACCGGGACATGCGCGAAGCGGTAGACGCCGGAGGGGAAATCGTGCCGGACGTCGATGGCGCGGCCGCAGGCGCGCGCCGCCACACCGACCATTCCGATCTGGTCGCACGCATCGGCGCTGACGGTTCCTGTGTTCTCGAACCGTTCCGTGACTGTCGGCGTGGTCCAGAGCAGTCCCACGGCATCCGCAGAATCGTGGACGGCGCTTTCGACCCGATCACCGAGTCTTGCTGCCTCTGCAGTGGTCATGTCGTAAAGGACGCCGCCGGGCCGCACCAGGCCGCGCCCGAAGCGCGATCCGCAGAGCTCGGCCGTCAGATTGAGCCAGTCGCCGCGAATGCGCCCGCAGTACGACGCGGTGGGGAGGAAAGCCACATCGCCGCTGAGCGCGCCGAGGTCGCCGGTGTGGTTGGCGAGCCGCTCCAGCTCGAGGGCGATCCCGCGCAATGCCTGTGCTCGCGCCGGCACTCTCACGCCGCCGAGCGCTTCCACGGCATGGCAGTACGCGAGCATGTGGCCGATCGTCGTATCCCCCGCGGTCGTCTCGATGTACTGCGCGGTCTTCCTGCCCGGACCGCCCATGAGCGCACGCTCGACCCCGCGATGCTGGTAACCGAGCGCGATCTCCAGATGGAAGACCATCTCGCCGTGGCACTGGAAGCGGAAATGTCCCGGCTCGATCACCCCGGCGTGAACCGGGCCGACGGCCACTTCGTGGACTTCCTCCCCTTCCACGCGGAAGAAGTCCGTCACACCGGGACCGTTCTGCGGAAACGCGAACTCTCCCTGGCGCAGCGGCGGTTGAAACCGCACCGGCTTGAGCCAGGGGTGGCCGTCCGGACGGACGCCGTACTGCTCCGCGATCTCACGCTCGAACAGGTGCACCTGCGGGCAATCGGGCGTCAGCGAGGGAAATTCGTCGCCGCGCAGCCGCGTGCGAGCGAGGCCGAGCTGTCCCGCGCCGTCGTTCGCCATCACGACCATCAACTCGATCTGCCCCTCGCTCTCGCGCGCGAAGAGGCTCGCCACACGCCACTCCTCGGCCGTGCCCTCGAGGATCTGCCTGCGAAACTCGCTCATCGCCAGCAGCGGCACGTCGCTGAGTCGCCCTGGCTGCGCGTTGCGAAGGATCAGTAGATCGCCCGTCATCTCACACTCCCAGCAGCTGCGCCGCCTCTCGCAACATTCGCGCGAGCGGCGCCGGGATCCATACCCCGAGCATCACCACGATGGCCAGGCTCGCTGCGATCGGCAGCGTCTTGAGAAGCGATTCGCGATATCCGGAGTCGTCCTCCGGCGGGTTGCCCTGAACGACGGCGAGCACCGTCTGCCCCATGCCGATGAAGACGACCACGAGGAGGACGAGATACGTACCGGCGACGACGTAGCGGTGGGCGTTCACCGCACCGATCAGGATCATCAACTCGCTGACGAACGGGCCGAACGGAGGTGAGCCGGTGATGGCGAAGAAGCCTGCCAGAAACAGTGAGCCCGAGACTGGCAGGCGCCGGATCGCGCCGGTCACGTCCTCGATGCGTTTGCTGTTGAAGGCCCGGTGAATGTTGCCGGCGGCGAGGAACAGCACCGCCTTGGTCAGGGCGTTGTTGATGATGTGCAGCAGAGCGCCGAACGTCGCCAGCCCGCCGATTCCGATGCCGAGGACGAGAATGCCCATGTGCTCGACGCTGGAGTACGCGAGCAGTCGTTTGAAGTCGCGCTGCCCGACCATCAGCGCCGCGGCCGTCCCCATCGACACCAGACCGGCTGCGATCAGCAGATGGCGTGCGAACTCCCCCTGCCCTGCCGCGTTGACGATGGCGAAGGAGCGGAGCAGCGCCAGGAACGCGCAACTGGTGAGGCCGCCGGCCAGCAGCGCACCGACCACGCCGGGCGCCTCGCCGTATGCGTCGGGCTTCCAGGTGTGCATCGGCGCGAGGCCCATCTTGGTGCCGTAGCCGACGAAGAGGAAGACGAAGGCGGCGCGAAGCCACGGCGCGGAGAGGGCGGGCGCCCGCCGGACCAGGACGGAAAAGAGCAGCACCGGCTCGCCAAGGCCGATGATCGCCGCGTATGCAAGGAACAACGTGCCGAGCAGCGCCAGGGCGATGCCGACCGAGCCGATCATCAGGTATTTCCAGGTCGCCTCGAGCGAACGGCGGTTCTGGTTGAAGTAGAGCAGCAGTGCCGTCGCCAGGGTCGTCCCCTCCATGGCCACCCACATGATCGTGAGGTGCTGGGCCAGGACGACGATCGTCGTGGTCGCCGCGAACATCAGCAGCGACGTGCAGAAGACGCGGTTTGGACGCTCTGCGCGGATGCGCAGGTAGCCGATGCAGTAGACGGCGCAGGCGAGGAAGAGGAGCGAGACGACGATCAACACGAGCCGGCCGAGGGCGTCGAGCCGCAGCCAGTCCGACCAGGCCCGGCTCTCACCGGTGGCGATGACCACCGCCACGATCGTCGTGTGGACCGCGGCAGCGAACGCCACGACCCACGGGCGGGCCCGGTCGTTGGGGGCCAGGAAGGCCACCAGCGCGCCGATCAGCGGCACCACGATGAGCGCGAGAATCACCGGTCCTCCCGCAGCCGCGACAGGCGTTCCGTGTCGAGCGAGGAGAACTCGCGCTGGATGTGATTGAGCACGATCCCCATCACGAAGATGCCGACCAGAAGATCGAGGAGCACACCGATCTCCACCGCCATGGCCTGGTAGAGGAGCAGACCGAACACGTAGATGCCGTTCTCCAGCACGAGATAGCCCGTGACCTGCGAGATGGCTTTGCGCCGCGTGGTCAGGACGAGGAATCCCGCGAAAACCGTCGCCAGCGCAGCCGGCACGTACATCGTTCCGCGGTCCCCGACCGCGAGCGGAAGACGATCCGAGTACAGCAGCGCCAGCGCCGTGGACACCGCGCACAGCAGCAGCGAAGGAACGAATCCGAGGTATGGCTCCACCTCGTGTCGGATGTGAACGTCGCGCAGTGCCTTCAGCAGAAGAGCGGGAATGACGAAGCCTTTGATCGCCATCGTCGCCCCCATGAGAAGAAACAGGCGCACCGTCGGATGGGACTCGACCTGCAGCGGCAGCAGGCTGAGCAGAACGCCCTGCACCGCCACGGCGCGAATCGACGCGCGGAGGTTCGCCGTGCCGAGAATGAAGAAGTTCGTCAGCAGGAGAACGATGAGGATCGGATCGGCTATGTTCGGCATTCGGTCACTTCAGAACGAGAACGACGGCAAACGCCGAGATCAGCGTCGCCGTGATGAGCAGTTGAGGAACGCGCACGAGACGGAGGCGCGCCATGGCGCTCTCCACCAGCCCGATGATGATGCCGATGACGAGCACACCGGCCAGGATCAGCGCCGCGTCGGCGGCGGCGTTGCCCACCCGCGGCGTGATCATGATCGCGATCAGCGCCGTGAAAACGAACAGCTTCACGGCAGCGCCGTAGAGCACCAGGGCGAAGGCCGGCCCGCTGTGGTCGAGAACCATCACCTCGTGGATCATCGTCAGCTCGAGGTGCGTGTTCGGATCATCGAACGGAACGCGCGAGTTCTCGGCCAGCAGAACGATGAACCAGCTGGCCACGATGAGGACGAGCGCCGCGCTGGCTGTTCGCCACTCCGCCCCGCCGACCGAGATCAGCCTGGTCAGCGACAGGGAATGCGAGAGGCGCGTCAGCGCCACCATCCCGAGCAGCAGCGCCGGCTCGGCCAGGCACGCGAATGTGACCTCGCGCGCCGCCCCCATTCCTTCGAACGCCGATCCGGTGTCGAGTGCCGCCGACGTCGTGAAGAAACGGGACAGTGCGAAGACGTAGACGAACACGAGGACATCGCCGGTGAATGCGATGGGGGCCGTGCGCCCGGTCAGCGGCAGCATCAGCGATGCCGCCAGGCCGACCACGATGGCGACGACGGGGCCGATGAGAAAAACGATGGTCGTCGTGCTGCTCAACACCGTTCCGCGCCGCAGCAGCCGCAGGATGTCGTAGTACGCCTGCAGCAGCGGCTGGCCGCGGCGGCCGGCCACGATCGCCTTGGTCCGGTTGATCACGCCCAGCAGTAGCGGCGAAAAGGCGACCACGAGCAGAAGCTGGAGGGCGATCATTGCGCGCTCCAGACCAGAAGAATGACCAGCGTCGCCGCGATGTAGACCAGGTAGGTCTGCATCCGCCCGCTTTGCACGTGGCGCGAGATGAAGAGAAATCGGCGCACGCGCTCAGCTGCCGGAAGCAATGCCCGATCGAGCACCGTGTCGGGCACGTGCGTCTCCAGCGAGGCATGCGCGGGAAAGAGAGGAAGGGCTTTCGGTTCGTGTTTCACCGGCGGCATGGCCCACGCGAAAAAGGCGACCAGACCGCGCGCAAAGGACGACGAGGTGTACTGCATCCGCGGCGTCGGCGCGGCGTATCCGCAGTCCCACGTCAGGCGGCGCGGCGCCCGCCGAACCTTCGCCCACAGCCCCGCAACTGCGACGGCGAGGACCGCAGTGAGAACGAGAGCGAACGTCTGTACCGGCATCAGCGACGCGACGATCGTTCCCCGCATCGCCCCCGCGACGACCGCCGCCCGTTCGACCGCCGGAGCGATCACCGCAGGAAGCAGACCGATGGCGAAGCACCCCACCACCAGCGGCAGCATCGCCGCGCGCATCGACGCTGTCGCCTCGTGCGCATCCGCCGCCTCGGACGTCCGCGGCTCGCCCAGGAACACCGCGCCGAATGCCTTCACGAAGCAGGCGAGCGCCAGAGCCCCGGTGACGGCGAGTGCCGGCGCCACCACGATGAGCGCCAGATCCGTCCAGCCGCCGGCGAGCCTCTGCGTGCTCGCGAAGCTGCCGATGTAGATCAGCCATTCGCTGACGAATCCGTTCAGCGGAGGCAGTCCGCAGATCGCAACCGCCCCCACCAGGAACCCGGCTGCCGTCCACGGCATCCGCTTGGCCAGCCCGCCCATGCGGTCGATCTCGCGCGTTCCCGTCGCGTGAATCGCCGAACCGGCACCGAGGAAGAGCAGGGCCTTGAAGAGGCTGTGATTCCAGACGTGCAGCAGCGCGCCGGCGTAGCCGAGAAAGGCGATCGCCGGCATCCCCTGCGCCCCGGCTACGACGCCCAGGCCGAGGCCGGTGACGATGATTCCGATGTTCTCGATGCTGTGGTAAGCCAGCAGCCGCTTCAGATCGTGCTGTGCCAGCGCGAACGCCACGCCCAGAATGCTCGAGACGATTCCGAAGATCAGCAGCACGCCACCGAACCATGCCGGAGGCCGCCCGAAGAGCGTCAGCACCCGGACGATCCCGTAGACGCCCATCTTGATGACCACGCCCGACATGATCGCGGAGACGTGGCTGGGCGCTCCGGCATGCGCGCCGGGCAGCCAGACATGGAACGGCATCAGACCGGCTTTGATGCCGAATCCGATCAGGGCCAGCCAGAAGATCGCCGCCCCCGCGCCAGTGGCGCCGGTGCCGGCCGGAAAGCGCGTGAGCTCCCAGGTGCCGGTCACATCGTGCATGACGGCCACCAGCGCGAACAACGCCAGGGTCGCCACGTGGCTGGCGATCAGGTACAGCCATGCCGCACGCCGCACGTTCTCGTTCTCGTCGACCGTGACGACGACGAAGAACGACGAAACAGCCACCACTTCCCACGCCACCAGGAAGAGGATCGTGTTCTGCGCGACCATGACGATGGCCAGCCCGCCGGCGAGAACGCCGTAAAACGCGCGCACATACCCCGCCCGCAGCGAGTCGGCCGGCCAGTAGCCTTCGCCGAACAGCGCCCCCACGGCCGCCAGCACGAACACAGGCGCCGCGAAGAACGCCGAGAGCGCATCGACGCGGATGTGCAGCGCCGCGCCGGGAATCGTCCAGCGCGCCGTGAGAGCCGTGACGCCGCCGGTGAGCCCGAGGACGACGCCGGTCAGGCCGATGAGAGAACCGAGGATCAGCACCGTCGTCGAGAGCGCGCAGGCGGATCGCGAGCCGCGCGGCCCGAGCAGCGCCGGGATGCCGCTCACCACGCAGACAGCGGCGGCGATGGCGATCAGGATCGCGCTCACAGCCGCCCCTCCGCGTCCGCTGCCGCCTGCAAGACATCCGCGGCACTCCTTCGAACCACGATGGCGTCGCGGAACGCCGAATCACTCAGGCACCAGTTCAGCGTGGCGAGCAATGAAAGGTGCGCGGGCACCGTCGGAGAGACGAGAAAGAAGATTGTTTCGACCACTCGCGCGGCGTCGCCCAGTTTCAGCGGCCGGTCGAGGAACGACAGCGAGAGCCGGGAGCCGCTCTTGCCTCTGACGGGCAGCACGGCGGGCGTGCGCACATGAGGAATGGCGATGCGATCGCCGACCATGGCCAGTCCCAGCGCATCGCGGCCGAGGATGAAATGCTGAAGCGAATCGCAATCGCCGTCGTCCGCGAGGCGAAGGGAATCGACGGCGTGACGCACCACCGCCGCAGGATCAGCCGCCGGAACCCTGTATTCGATGGAGCCGTCGCGAAGGGCGCCAGCGACGGTGTCGGCGGTGGCGCCACCGGCCGTCCGTGCGAACGCACGCGGTGCCATGGCGACGTCGCGGCCCGTCGTCCACTCAAGGAGCTCGGTGCGGTTGATCAGATAGCGGCCGCCGATTCGCTGCGCCGGGAGTCCGCCGTCCTCGATCCAGTCATGCACCTGCTCGACCTGTGCATTGAGAAGCGACGCGGCTTCGGCGACAGTGAGCCTCACCGCTGCACCTCGTTCGTGAGCGGCCGAGAACGCAGCAAATGAAATGAGACGACGACGATGCGGTTGGGGACGACCGGCTGATTCGTGAAACCGTCTCGAGGATGGGAAACCGCTTCGGAGACGAACAACTTGGTTGTGATTCTACTCACTTGGCATCCAATATCAGTGACCAACGACCCTTGCGCAAGGGCGGCGTTTTTGTTATTCGCGCGCAGGGGGTTAGGACACCTCGCAACCTCGCAACCTCGTGACCATTCAGCTCGCAGCGCAAGTGTGAGCACGCAGATTACAATCTGCTCAATGCCGACGCGCGCACGCAGGGACATCATCGTCGTCGCGGCGCTCGCTCTCGCCGCGAACTTCGCCTACCTCTACTTCAGCAACGCCGACTACTTCTTCCCCGACTCCGCAACCTACCTCGCCCCGGCGCACAACATGCTCCACGGCCGCGGCTTCATCACCTCTTCCGGCACTCCCGAGGTTTTCCGCACGCCGGGGTACCCGCTTTTCCTCCTCCCCTTTCTCGCCGCCACCACCAGCGTCGTACCGATCCTCCTCATCCAGCACCTTCTGAACGCGGCGCTGGCGATCGCCGTCTACTTCTTCGCCCGGCGATTCAGCGGAGGAAGCCGTGCCGCCGGCCTGACCGCCGGAATCATCTTCGCCCTCGATCTGCCGAGCGTTCACTTCGCCAACAAAGTTCTGACCGAGACGCTCTTCACGTCGATGCTCTTCGCGCTCTGGGTTCTGGTGATGCGGATGCGAAGGACGGGAGCGACGACGGGAGCACTGCTCCTTGCCGGTACGCTCGCGGGCGCCCTCGTGCTCGTCCGCCC
>JADGOA010000140.1 GCA_017883215.1 Thermoanaerobaculia bacterium
GCCACATCCCACTCCGGGCGCTCGCGCCAGCGTTCGTGAAACCAGACCCACTGCTCGGGTACGCGGCGGATCTGCTCTTCGATGTCGCCGGTCAGAGCCGTCGTCAGAGCGATGGGATCGTCGCCGCGCGACACAGCATGCGACTGGTGGAACCGGATGACCTGCATCCCGTCCTCGCGTCGCTCAATGAACGCCGAGACCACATGCGCGCCAGTGCGGATGGCGAGCTTGGCGGGACCGATGGGCGTGAGGGCGGGAACGCCGAAGAAGGGGATCTTCACGCTCTCGGTGCGGATGTTCTGGTCGATCAGGAACGCCAGGAAGCCGCCGCTGCGCACGGCCTGAATCAATTCGCGTCCGGCGGCGGTCGAGCCGCGGTCGATCGTCCGCACGCCGGCGCGGAGGCGCATTGCGGTGATGAACTGGTTGAGCTCAGCCTCGTTGCGCTCCCGCTGGAGCACCGTCACGGGACGTCCGGCCATGCCCACCGCATACGCGAGCCACTCCCAGTTCCCACAGTGGCCGCTGAAGACGACCACGCCGTGGCCGGCGTCGACGAGATCGAGCAGGGGACCCAGACCTTCGACGATCGTGGTCCGTTCGATGGTCGGAGCATCGAGGTTCGGCAGCCAGAGAATCTCGAAGAGCGAGACACCGAGGTGCCGGAACATCGCCTGGATGGTGTCGCGGCGGCGTGAGCCGCTCCAGTCGGGAAACGCGGCGGAAATGTTTCGAAGGGCGATGCGGCGCTCGCGTGGGGCGACATGCCACGCCAGAGCGCCGAGCGAGCGGCCGATGGCGCGTGCGACGCGCAGCGGGAGGCGTCGCACGAGGGCGGACGCCAGCAGCACAAGCCAGTGGAGCATCCGGCCGCGGCGGCGGCGACGCATCAGCGCCCGCTGCGCGGGATCGGCAGGCTCAGATGCTGTGTCCGTCGGGCTTTCCACTGGCGAAGTCTTTCACGAGTGGCTCCCATTGGCCGCGCTCGCGCAGGAGGCGCTCTACGAGCTCACGAAATGCCCCTTCTCCGCCGCGGCTGGCGAGCTTCCACGTGGCGGCGGCGAGCACTTCCGGAGAGGCGTCGGACGGAGCCGCGGCGATGCCGGAGGCGAGCATCGGCGCCAGATCGGGGAGATCGTCGCCTGCGTAGAGGATCTCGTCGAGAGAGAGGCCGAGCTTCTTCGCCAGGCGGTGCAACTCGGCGAGTTTGTTCGCGCTCCCCTGGTGCAGTTCCACGATCCCTAGCTCCTGGGCCCGCCGCTGCAGGGCGGGGGAGCGCCGGCTGGTCAGCAGCGCCACCGTGATGCCGGCCTTCTGCGCGAGCTTCACGCCCAGTCCGTCCCGCACGTTGAACTCCTTGATCTCGCGCTGATCGCCCACGTAGATGATCTTCCCGTCGGTCCAGACGCCGTCGACGTCGGAGACGATGAGTTTGATGGCGGATGGCGAAGACATGCGCGCGAATCGTAATGGAAAAAGAGAGTTGGCATCGCGAGTGGTATGCGGGATTCACCACAGAGGCACAGAGGACACAGAGAAAGCACGAAGCGTCTCTGTACTCCTCTGTGCTCTCTGTGCCTCTGTGGTGAAAGGCGGTGGCAACCTCAATGCCGGAAGTGCCTCTCTCCGGTGAACACCATCGCCACGCCGCGCTCGTTGGCGGCGGCGATCACTTCCGGATCACGCACCGAGCCGCCCGGCTGAATGATCGCTCGAACGCCGGCGTCGGCGAGGATGTCCAGCCCGTCCCGGAACGGGAAGAACGCATCCGATGCGGCGAACGAGCCGCCGGCCGGCAGGATCGACTTCATGATCGCCACCTTCGCGGCGTCCACGCGGCTCATCTGACCCGCGCCGATGCCGATCGACTGCGACCGATTCGTCAGCACGATGGCGTTCGACTTCACGTGTGCGCAGACGATCCACGCGAATTCCAGCCCGTCCATCTCCTCGGCCTTCGGCGGGACGTCCGTGACCGCCTTCCACGACGCGCGGCCGCTCACGCGGTCGGGAGACTGCGCCAGGATCCCGCCGGCCGCGCTCCGGAGCTCCAGCTCGGGCAGCGCTGCACGCGTCGTGACGAGACGCAGATTCTTCTTCTTCGAGAGGATCTCCACCGCTTCGGTAGAGAACGACGGCGCGACGACCACCTCCAGGAAAATGTCGGCGATCGCTTTCGCACATTCGGCCCCGAATTCCTGGTTCGCGCCGATGATGCCTCCGTACGCCGACACAGGGTCGGCTTCGAGGGCGGCCTTCAGCGCATCGATCAGCGAGCTCCTGCGCGCCACTCCGCACGGATTTGTGTGCTTGATGATCGCGATGGCCGGCTCGCGGAAGGCGTTCGCCAGCCGGATGGCGGAATCGAGGTCCATGAGATTGTTGTACGAGAGCTCCTTCCCTTGAAGCTGCTCGAACGGCTTCTCGCCGCTGCGGACGTAGAAAGCCGCTGACTGCTGCGGATTCTCGCCGTAGCGGAGGTCCTGAAACTTCGTGAGATCGAGGCGAAGGTCGGCGGCCGGGGCGCGACCGGCCGCCCCGTGCGACTTCAGGTACGTCGCGATCATTGCGTCGTACGCGGACGTCTTCTCGAACACGGCAATCGCGCAGCGCAGGCGAAACGCTTCGCTGATCGATCCGCTTTCGAGCTCGCGGAGGAACTCGCCGTACAGCGACGGATCGCAGAGCGGGAGGACGTGACGGTGGTTCTTGGCAGAAGCGCGGAGCATGGATGGGCCGCCGACGTCGATCTGCTCGATCGCTTCGTTCAGCGTCACGCCTTCTTTCGCGATGGTCGCCTCGAAGGGATAGAGGTTGACCACGACGAGGTCGATGGGCGGAATGGACAGCCGCTCGATGTCGGCGAGGTGGTCGCGGTTCTCGCGGTCGTGAAGGATGGCGCCGAAGACCTTCGGCGTCAGCGTCTTCACGCGGCCGCCCAGGATCTCCGGGGCGCCGGACCACTGTGCGATCGGTGTCACCGGGATGCCGGCCGCGGCGAGGTGTTTTGCGGTGCCGCCGGTGGAGAGGATCTCCACACCTTTCGCCGCGAGTGCGCGTGCAAGCTCGACGATGCCCGTTTTGTCAGAGACGGAGAGGATGGCTCGGGTGATCAACATCTCACTTCCTTTCGGTGGAAGAGGCATGGGGCATGGGGCATGAGGCATGGGACATGGCTGGTCAAGCGCGCCAACTCATGCCCCATGCCCCGTGCCTCATGCCTCGTGTCAGCGAACGATCTGACCGCTGCGCAAGGTCGGGGCGGCGCGGACGTCGCCGCCGGCCTGTCTCCAGATGTAGAAATAGAGGTTCACGATGTCGGTGACCGCGTGCGAGTAGGAGACGGCTGCGACGCCGAAGGCAGTCGATCGGTCATCGAACGAAGCGGAGCTCTGTTGCGCTCCTCCTGGGAAGTACTCCTCGGTCATCAGGGGATAGAACCGCGCCGAACGCGACAGGGTGCGGTCGAGAAACTCGTCGAGCGCGAAGTGCGGGTCGAGTCCGTAGAAGAATGTCGGGAACCGTGCCATCCGCCGTTCGAAATACTGCTCGAAGTCGTCGTGAACGAGCGCCATCCGCTCGTCGGTATTCGCAGTGTGGAAAGGGTTGTTCGCATCGGCGACGAGGTGCGCGAGACCGCCGAGGTGCTCGGCCACGGACGGCATCGGGTCGCCTTTGCGGATCATGGCGACGGTGGTGAAGGTTTCACGCTGGATGCGCTCGCGCAGTTTGCCGCTCCTGGACAGGACGAAGAAGTGGTGATTCGCGCTTCCTTCGTCCGCTTCCGCGGCGGCGAGACCGTTGAGATACTCGGGCTCGAACCGTTCGAGGATGAGGCGCAGGTCGGCCGGCGCGAGAGCCGCGGCTTTTTTCGCGATACGCTGATCGGAGGCGTGCGTCCACGCACGGGCAGTGATCGGGAGGAACAGGAGGAGAAGGACGACGCGTTTCATCGACCGCGACAATGGTATCAGCGAAGCGAGACGAATTCTCACGGCATCTGGAGGCACTGCGCAGCTGCCGAGCCTGCCCGAATGTCACAGGCCCGCCCGTGACCGGCGGCGTGGCCGGCGCGCAGGTGATGCTGGTCGGCCAGGCGCCCGGGCCGCATGAAGGGAAGCACGACCGGCCTTTCGCCTACACGGCCGGAAAGCGGCTGTTCGCCTGGTTCAACGACGCCCACGGCGTCTCGGAGGCGGATTTTCGCGGGAATGTGCACGTGGCGGCGGTCATTCGCTGTTTTCCCGGCAAGGATGCCAAGAGCGGCGGCGATCGCGTCCCCGACGCGGAGGAGATCGCGCGCTGCGGACAGCATCTCGACCGGGAGATCGCAATCCTCTCGCCGAAGCTCGTCATCGCCGTCGGCACTCTCGCCGCGCAACAGCTCGTCGGGATCGCGCAGCTGAAGGACGCGGTCGGGCGGACCCACCGCGCCCGGCGTGCGGGGAAATCATTCGATGTGGTGGTCTTGCCGCATCCGTCCGGCCGTTCGACCTGGCTGAACAAACCGGAGAACGCCGCACTGCTGCAGCGGTCGCTCGAGCTGATCGGCGAGCATCCGGCGTTCCGAAAGATCAAATGGGACTAATAGGACCTATGGGATCTATGGGACGCAGGTAGCCGTCGCATTCGTCCCATCGGTCCTATTGGTCCCATTAGTCCCATTCCCCCCGCCGCAACTGAGTCAGTGAGCAGCCCCCCTCACATCTCCTCGATCAACTTCTCCCGGCATCGCTCCAGCTGATGCCAGGCAAGGCCTTCGTTGGCGGTGCGGTCGACGAGGAAGACGAGGTAGTAGCCGTCTTTGAGATCGCAGCTGAGGACCTTGGCTGCATCGAACTCCACCTTGAAACGCTGAGGCCGTCCGGCCTCGACGCGGTCGCAGAGCTCGCGCAGGCGCATCAGAAAGATGCCTTGATACGCCCCCATGACCTTGATGTCGTGATCTTCGGCGTCGAAGGGGCGGTCGTGGAGCATCTCCACAGTCTCGCCTTCGTAATCGAGGAAGATCGCGCCGATGGCACCGGGGGTGGAGGCGACGAGCTCGTGGAGAATTCTGCGGAAGATCAGGCGGCGCCTCGCACGGGTTCGTCGGTCTGAATGTCGCCGCGCTTGACGGCCTGGACGAAGGCGTCGACCACCTGCGGATCGAAGCGCGTCCCGGCGAAGCTCTTGATCTTGTCGACCACGTATGTCAGCTCCATCGCCTTCTGGTAGGGTCGGTTCGTGGTCATGGCGTCGAACGTGTCGGCAATGGCCACGATGCGCGCCTGCATCGGGATGTCGGGCCCATCCAGACCCTCGGGGTAGCCGCCGCCGCTCCACTTCTCGTGGTGGTATTTCATGCCCGGGATGATGTCGATCAGCTGCGCCACGCCGCTCATGATGGCCGCTCCCTTCGCCGGATGCTGCTTCATCACTTCGAACTCGTCGTCGCTCAGCGCCCCCGGTTTCCGGAGGATGCGATCGTCGATGCCGATCTTGCCGACGTCGTGGAGGAGAGCGCTGATACGGAGGTTGCGCATCTCCTTGTCGGGCAGGCTCATGTTCTTCCCGATGGCGATCGAATAACGCGCCACCCGCTCGGAATGGCCGCGGGTGTAGGGATCCTTGGCGTCGATGGCCGCGGCCAGCATGCGCACCGAGTTGATGAAGAGGAGATGGTTCTCGTGCGCGGCTTTCTTGAGCTGTTCGACCGCCACCTCGATGGCGCCGGACATGATGTTGAAGTTCTCGGCGAGCTCGCCGATCTCGTTGTGCGTCCGCAGTTGTACGCGCTGCTGGTAATTCCCCGCGGCAATCTCGCGCGTGCGGTCGGCCAGGATGCGGATGGGGCGGGAGATTCCCGATGCGAAGATGCTCGCGGCGACGATGGAGAGGAGGAGGGCGATGCCGCCCCATTCGATGGTCGCGCGGATCATCCTGGACACCGAAGCGAACGCCAGCGCTTCCGGCTTCTGCACCACCGCGCCCCAGTCGGGACGGCCGACGGGAGTCACCGTGGCCAGCATGGGCCGGTGGTCCGGGTCCACGTACGATTCGGTGAGGCGCGCCTGGAGTGGCGCTTTCTTGAAGTCCGCGACGATCTTGAGCGAGGAGTAGTTCGGCCGCTCGATGGCGATGCTCGGCTCGCTGTGCAGGAGAACGCGGCCGTCGCGGTCGACGAGGAAGGCCGTGACGTCGCCCTTTCCTTCGTCGCGAATCCGCTCCGCGATACGGTGCAGACTGACCAGGGCCTGCACCGCTCCGATGTTCTTGCCGCCGTCGGTCACCGGGACGGCGACCACGACCGCCGGCTGGTTGATTGTGGCGAGGTACTGGAATGTGCCGATGTAGGGCTGGCCCTGGAGTGCTGCCTGCAGCGAGAGCTTCAACTCGCCGAGGACGGCGGCATCGAGAGAGGTGCTCTTCGCCTCCGCGCCGTTTCCGTTTGCGTCGACCACGCGCAGGACGAGAAAGTCGCTGTCCGGGGTGACGTAGTCGGTGATCCACCCGCTCTGGGCGGCGTGCGTGAACGGGTCGACCCCCGCCGGCAGCGCGGTCTTGATCACACGCATGCTGCCGGCGATCTTGGTGAGCTGTTCGGTATTGCTGGAGAGGAGATTCTGAATGTCGTCGGCGATGCCGACCGCCGAACGCGTGAGGTACTTCTTCTCGAGCGTCTCCAGCGACTCCCGGTTGATGCCGATCAGGAAGTAGTGCGACACCACGAGGGGGAGCAACCCGACCAGCACCATGGCGCCGATGAGGGTCCACAGCAACCGCGGACGGTGCGACGGATTGGCCGCATCAGGTTCGTGGGAAGTGGACATTCGCGTGGATTATACGGAGCGCGAGGGGTACGACGAAGCGAGTAGCGCGGGGAAGCGAGTAGCGATTGGCGAGTAGGGGAACCGGGACCCGGACCTGAATCGCTCCAAAGTCGGGAACGCTCCGCGACCGTCGGACGTTCTCCTACTCGCTACTCGCTACTCGCTACTCGCTACTCGCTACTCGCTACTCGCTACTCGCTACTCGCTGATGTTAGGTCTCTACATCCACCTGCCGTTCTGCCGTGTGCACTGCACGTACTGTCCGTTCGCGATCTCGACGGACATCGCGCTGCAGGACCGCTACGTCGACGCGCTCATCGCCGAGATCGGTGCGCGCGGGGCGGGGGAGGCGGTGGACACCGTCTATTTCGGCGGCGGGACGCCGTCGCGAACGTCGATCGAGAACCTGGCGCGCCTCACCGCTGTGATCCGTCGTTCGTATGAGGTGAGTGCCGGCGCGGAGTTCTCCACCGAATCGAATCCGGAGGACGTCACGGAAGAGTCGCTGGCGGCCTGGCGCGATCTCGGGATCAACCGCGTGAGCATCGGCGTGCAGTCGTTCCACAACGAGGAGCTGCAGCCGCTCGGACGTGTCCACGGGCGCGACGGCGCACTCGAGGCTCTCGCCACAGCGGTCCGCAGCGGCATCCGTACGAACCTCGATCTGATCCTCGGTCTGCCCCGGCAGACGGAGGCGTCGTTTCGGGAGACCCTGGAGATCGCCATCTCGGGCGGTGCCGGCCACCTTTCGCTCTACATGCTCGATCTCGAGGAGGGGACACCGCTGCACGCGCAGGTAATGCGCGGCCGGACGCAGATCCCCGAGGACGAGAGAGTCGCGCAGTTGTACGTGTATGCGATCGAGCGGCTCGGATCGGCCGGGCTGGCGCAGTACGAGATCAGCAACTTCGCGCGACCCGGAGAGGAGTGCTTGCACAACCTCCGCTACTGGACGCGCGGCGAGTACGACGGCTTCGGCATCGGTGCTCACTCGTTCCGCAACGAGCGCCGCTTCGCCAATACGCGGAACATCCGGCACTACATTGCCGATCCCGCGAACGCGGGCGACTTCTCCGAGACTCTCGGGGAGGGTGAGCGGCGCCGCGAAACGATCTTCCTCGGGCTGCGTCAAACGAGCGGGGTATCCTATGAGCAGCTCGTGCAGCTCTGCGGGCAGGAGGGGATCGAATGGACGGAACGTGGTCTGAGAGACGGGTGGTTGCGGCGCGAGAGCTCGCGCGTGGCGTTCACACCTTCGGGATTTCTGCTCAGCAACGACTTCATTTCGCAGCTGTTCTGATCGTCGTTCTCTGCGCCGGGACGCTGCGGGCGCAGGACATCAGCTTCAACCCGGCGATCACAGATGCGGAGTTCCAGCAGTTCTCGCGTCTGGTGGCGCAGGGGATCTTCCCCACTCCGGTTCAGCCTGCGCGCGTCACCGGATTCCTCGGATTCGATGTCGGCGTGGCGGCGACCGCCGTGAAGGTCGATACCTCCGCGCCCTACTGGCAGCACTCCGTCGGTAAGGATTTCTCCACCGGCGGGTACGTGGCCGTCCCGCGGCTCGTCGCTTCGAAGGGATTCGCCTCGGGGACGATCTCGGGCTCGTATGCGAAGGTCAACAGCAGCGACATCAAGACATGGGGCGGAGCGCTCGACGTGCCGATCATCCGTGGAACCATCGCCACGCCGGAGATCGCCCTGCGCGGGGCGTACGCGACGCTCTCCGGAGCGGGCGATTACAACCTGAAGGTCTACGGCGTCGAGGCGTTCATCAGCAAAGGCTTCGGCCCGGTTACGCCGTACGGCGCGGTCGGACGGATGCGATCCAAAGCGAACGGGAGCTTCACTCGAACCATCACTCCCGGGAACGCCCTCACGGTCAACCTCGCCGACACCTCGAACGTGAACCGCTATACGGCCGGCGTCCGTCTGTCACTGCTCGTCCCGAAGATCGCCGTCGAAGTGACAAAGGCGGAGGTCACGAGCTACGCGGCGAAGGTGAGCTTCGGGTTCTGACGAAGTAGCGCAAAGCCTGTCATCCCGAGCTGCCGAAGCCGCGGAGCGGCGGAGGACAGCGAGGGATCCCCCGCACTCCCGGGGTGGCGGGGGATTCCTCGCCGCGCTCCA
>JADGOA010000141.1 GCA_017883215.1 Thermoanaerobaculia bacterium
AGGGATCCCCCGCACTCCCGGGGCGGCGGGGGATTCCTCGCCGCGCTCCACCCCTCCGGGGTTCCGCCGGCTCGGAATGACAGTGTCACTTCCGCTCCAGCGGCGCCTGCGCCGTTCGCTCTCTCAGGATGACGGAGTGCTCGCACTCAGGACTCAGAACTGCCGTCACGCCCACGGCCGGAAGAACAGCGCCTGCTGCTTCACCGGCTCGGTCCTGGCGGTCAGCGCAGCCATCTGGCTCTCCGAGAGCGGCGTGAACGCTCGCGCGATCTCCACGTTCTGCTCGAGCTGCTTGATGTTGTCGATTCCGATGATCACCGTGGACAGCGGCAGCGATAGCGAATAGCGCATCGCCTCCGCCATCGTCAGAGTGCCGGGCCGCGAGCCGGCGGTCGCCGGCGTCTGCTGATCGCGAGGTGGCGGGTTCCAGCTGGCCAGGATGCGGCCGCGCGCCGGGATCTTCATGCCGATGATTCCCATCTCCTTCTCCACCGCGGTGGGCAGCAGTTGCTTGGAGAAGCTCATGTGATGCGGGTCGGCGGCGTTGACGGCCATCAGGATCGTGTCGAACGGAAAGCGGCGGATGGCCTCGAGCAGAACGTCGGGATCGGCGTGGCCGGTGACGCCGATGAAACGGACGATCTTCTCCTCGCGCGCTTTGATCAGCGCCTGCACGGCGCCGTCGGGGGCGAAGATCTGATCGATCTGCTGCATGTTGGAGAGGTTGTGGAGCTGCCAGAGGTCGATGTGGTCGGTCTGCAACAGCTGCAGCGACTTCTCCAGCAGCCGCAGAGAGCCGTCGCGCGTGCGGTCGTGAGTCTTCGTAGCGAGGAACGCCTCGCGGCGGCGGCGCTTCATCACCTGGCCGATGTAGCGCTCGCTCCAGCGCTGCTCGCCGCCGTAACGCGCGGAGGTGTCGATGTAGTTGACGCCCAGGTCGAGTGCACGCTCCACGATGGGAACGGCGACGGCGTCGTTGTCCGGTTTCTCGATCGAGGCCTGGCCGCCCAGGGAGAAGATGCCGACGCGATAGCCGGTGCGCCCGAGGTTGCGGGTGGGCATGGCCTTCGGAGTGACCGGGTTCTGCGGCAGGGCTGGAAGAGCAGCCGCATCCGTCGGGCCGCCGGCCAGAAGCCCGACCGTCGCTGCAGCGCCGAGCTTCAGCACGTCGCGCCGTTCGATCTTCGTATCTTCGGAGTCGCTCATCGGATCTCCTTTCGGACCTGGCTAAAGCGTAGATCCTGGATGGGCGACGGTCAATCCGGTCCTGAGTGCTGAGAAGAAGGGGCTCGGGGGTCGGGGGTCGGACGCAAACCGCTCGTTCTCGCCCCCGACCCCCGACCCCGACCCCCTCGTAAACTCAGGACTCGAGCCTCACGACTCATGACTGGCGATATGCTCGACCGTGGAGGTGAAGACGATGGCGGCGAAGGCGGGACAGCGGCCGACCGACGACATGCTGGTGAACGTGCCGCGGCTGGTCACGGCGTACTACAGCGAGCGTCCCGATCCTGACATTCGTGATCAGCGCGTCGCCTTCGGCACTTCCGGGCATCGCGGTTCCTCGCTGAAGACCTCCTTCAACGAGCTGCACATCCTGGCGACGACGCAGGCGATCTGCGATTACCGCCGCGGCGCAGGCATCGACGGACCGCTTTTCCTCGGCATCGACACGCACGCCCTGTCGGAGCCGGCGTTCGCGTCGGCGATGGAGGTGCTCGCCGCGAACGGGGTGGAAGTGATGATCGACCGCGACCGCGGCTACACGCCGACGCCGGTGATCTCGCATGCGATCCTGACGCACAACCGCGGGCGCAAGCAGCACCTCGCCGACGGTATCGTCGTCACTCCTTCGCACAATCCGCCGGAGGACGGCGGCTTCAAGTACAACCCGCCACACGGCGGCCCGTCGGAGACGGCGGCCACGAAGGCAATCGAGGAGGCGGCCAACCGGCTGATGCGAGAGGAGGCGGATATCCGCCGCGTATCGTTCGCGAAAGCGCTATCCGCGCCGACCACCCACCGCCATGATTTCATCGGCGGCTACGTGGGCGATCTCGATTCGGTCGTCGACCTCGATGCGGTACGCGCTTCGGGGCTGCACATCGGCGTCGACCCGTTAGGCGGAGCAGGGGTGGCGTACTGGAGCGTGATCCGTGAGCGCTACGGCCTGAACATCGAGATCGTCAACCCATCCGTCGATCCCACCTTCCGCTTCATGACGCTCGACTGGGACGGCCGGATCCGAATGGACTGCTCCTCGCCGTATGCGATGGCGGGACTCATCGCCTTGCGCGAGCGCTTCGACATCGCCTTCGGCAACGACACTGACAGCGACCGGCACGGCATCGTCACGCCGAGCGCCGGCTTGCTCAACCCGAATCACTACCTGGCCGTGGCCATCTCGTACCTCTTTGCGAACCGCCCGCAGTGGAGCGGGGAAGCCGCCGTCGGCAAGACCGTGGTCAGCAGCAGTCTCATCGACCGTGTCGCCGCGAGCCTCGGGCGGCGGCTGTATGAAGTCCCGGTCGGGTTCAAGTGGTTCGTCGACGGACTGCTCGCCGGCACCCTCGGCTTCGGCGGCGAAGAGAGCGCCGGCGCGTCCTTCCTGCGCCGCGACGGCAGCGTCTGGACCACCGACAAGGACGGCATCATCATGGGTCTCCTCGCGGCGGAGATGACGGCCCGCAGCGGCCGCGATCCGGGCGAGCTCTATCGCCAGATCGCGGAAAAGCACGGCGAGCCCTTCTACGCGCGCACCGATGCTCCGGCCACACCGGAGCAGAAAGCGCGGCTGGGCAAGCTCTCGCCCGAAGAGGTGCGGGCCAGGGATCTCGCCGGCGAGCCGATCGTAGCGATCCTGACGAATGCCCCCGGCGACGGAAATCCGATCGGCGGACTGAAAGTGACCACCCGCAACGGCTGGTTTGCCGCGCGTCCGTCCGGGACGGAGAACATCTACAAGATCTACGCGGAGAGCTTCGTCAGCGAGTCCCACCTGCGCGAGATCCAATCCGAGGCGCAGGCCCTGGTGACGGCAGCGTTGGGGTGAGGGTCGCAGCCGTGCCCCACGGAGCATCGGTTCAGGCTGCGGCAGTCGGTTCGTTTGCCGCCCTTCCCGGAAGCCTGTCATCCCGAGCTGCCGAAGCCGCGGAGCGGCGGAGGACAGCGAGGGATCCCCCGCACTCCCGGAAGTGGCGGGGGATTCCTCGCCGCGCTCCACCCCTCCGGGGTTCCGCCGGCTCGGAATGACAGTGTCACTTCCGCTCCAGCGGCGCTCGCGCCTGTCGTTGACTTCTGCGCGGTCAGAACAACAATGACGCCGTACTGCGGCGCTCGACTCCGCGCTCACTTCACAGATGCTTCCCTACTTGATCCTCGGCACCACCTACGCCTTCGCGGCGGCCGTCCAGCCCGGGCAGTTGCAGGCCTACCTCATCTCGCAGAGTCTTGCGAACGGCTGGAGGCGCACTCTTCCCGCGGCGTTCGCGCCGATCCTCAGCGACGCGCCGATCGTCACTCTCGTGCTCCTCGTGCTGACGCGCGTGCCGCCGTCGTTCGTGTACATGCTGCAGCTGGCCGGCGGAGTGTTCATCCTCTATCTGGCCGCCGGAGCATTCAAGGCGTGGCGCGACGGCAGGGGAGCCACGGCCGCGAGTGCCGCGCCTCCGCACCAGACGCTGATCAAGGCCGCGGTCGTGAATCTGCTGAATCCCAATCCGTATCTGGGGTGGACTCTGGTCCTCGGTCCGCTCGTGCTGAGAGCGTGGCGTCAGAGTCCCACGAACGCCGTCGCGCTCGTCGTGGCGTTTTACGCGACGTTGGTCGTCGCCACTGCCGGGATCATCATCCTATTTGCAGCTGCCCGTTCGTTCGGGCCGCGCGTTGCCCGCCAGCTCGTCGGCATCTCCGCTCTCGCTCTCGCAGCATTCGGCCTGTATCAGCTGTGGTCCGGCGGAACGGCAGTGCTACAGCGCTTGTAGGTTGCTCAGAGAGTGCTGCGTGTGAGTGGGGTCGCCGGGTCACCAAGTCACCAGGTCACCCGCGACCTTAGACGAGTCAGCACTGACTCCGCCGGCGGCCGAGAGGCCAAACCTCAGGGCAGTTCTTCGATCGGTTCGGCGATGAACCGGTAGCCTACCCATGGCTCGGTGACGATGAACTGCGGCGAGGCGGGGTCCGGCTCGATCTTCTTCCGGAGCGAGGCCACGTGGACGCGCACCGTGTCGGCAGACGTGCTGGGCGTGTCTTTCCATACGCGCGCGATGATCTGCTCGGTCATGACGACCTTGCCGGCATTCGTGGCCAGGACGGCCAGGAGCGCGAACTCGATCGGAGTCAGGCGGATCTCGCCGTCGGCACGAATGACGCGCCGTCGCTCGAAGTCGATGGTGAGCGCCGGAAAGTGCATTCGCGCGGCCGTGGTCAGCCCGCTGCGGCGGAGCTGCGCGCGGATCCGCGCGAAGAGCTCCGCCACCGAGAACGGCTTGGTGACGAAATCGTCGGCGCCGAGGTCGAGAGCGCGGACACGATCGGCCTCGCCGCCGCGGACGGAGAGGACGATGATCGGCGTCTTCACCATCTTGCGCGCGGCGGTGATGAATGCGAAGCCGTCCATGACCGGCATGGCCAGATCGGACACGATGAGGTCCGGCTTGGCCGTCACGATCAGCTCGAGCGCTTCTTTGCCATGCTCGGCTTCCACCAGGTCGTAGCCTTCGCCGGCGAGCTGCGCGACGATGGCCCGGCGGATGGGAAGGTCATCCTCGACCACGAGAATGCGGGCGGCAGGGATCATGACGTGCCCGCCGCGATCGCCATCGGCGCGGCCGGAACGTCCAGTCGAGCAGTAGTCCCGCCGCCATTCCGCGGGAACCACTCCACGCTTCCGCCGCTGAGCACGGCCAGGCTCCGCGCGAGCTCGATTCCCAGGCCGCGGCTCGTCGCGTCCGGAGGCTGCACGATGCGAAGCGCGCGCTCCTGCTCCGGAGGAAGTCCGACGCCGCGATCCCGCACCTCGATCCAGACGCGGCCCTCCACTTCGAGGGAAGCGGATGCGGAGAGATCGATGGCCTCGCCGGCGGGGGAGGCGCGATGAGCGTTCTCGATCAGATTCACCACGATCTCCAGGGCGATCGACGGATCGACGAGCAGATCGGGCGCGTCATCGTCGACTGTCACGCGAATCGTGCGTGCCGTAGTGATCGTGGGAAGGCTCTCCCGTGCGGCGCGGAAGAGGTCCGCCGCGGGTGTGGGCTCGGCCGAAGGGGTCAGGACCCCCGCTTCGAATCGAGCGACGGACAATAGATTGTTGATGCGCCGGTTCAGGCGCGCCACCTCGTCGCGGATGACCCTCACGTGCGGCGCGGCATCGCCCGCGGCTTTCCGCTCCGCCGCTTCGCTCTCGACGGTGAGCACCGTCAGCGGCGACTTCAGGTCGTGCGAGACCGCGTGCAGCAGGGACGTCTTCAACTCGTCGCTCTCGCGGAGCGCCTCCACATGCGCGCGCTCGGTCAGAAAGTGCTCGCGGTCGATGGCAAACGAGAGCAGGTTCGCAGCGGATTCAAGGGCGTTCCCGCTGCCGTCGAACCCGCGCACCATGAGCACGCCCTTGGCGCGCCCAGCCACGGCCAGCGGCAGGCAGATGTCGCGGCCGAAGCGGGAGGCGATCTCCGTCGCGCGGCCGTGCCGCCCCACACCCGCGGCGATGTCTTCGACTTCGTCCGTCATCCCCGCGCCGGTCCAGGAGAGCACCTGCTGGTGCTGTGGCGAGGCGCCGAACAGGATCACGCCGCCGCTCGCCGCGCCGATGCGACGGAGGTAATGCAGCGCTGCATCGCCGATCCGCTCGCTGCCGCCATGACCGCTCAGCAGGTCGACGCTCATCTCGTAGAGCGCCTCGACCTCGGCGCGGCTGACGCGCGCATTCTCAGCCTGCCGTCGCTCTCGGACGAGCAACCGGTTCGCCAGCAGCGACGTGAGCAGAAACGTCGCCAGCGCAATCCAGTTCTCCGGGTCGTCGACTGCCAGCGTCAGCTTGGGGGAGAAGAAGAAGAAGTTGTACGTCAGCGTCGCCGCGACCGCTGCCACCGTCGCGACCACCAGCGGATAGCGCGAGGCGATGAAGAGGACGCCCACCAGCATCAGGAACCCGGCCCCGGTGGCGTTGAGTCGCAACGCCGCGGCGGAGGCCGTCGTCACCGCGATGGTCGCGAATGCGGTCGCCAAACCCGTCAGTAGCTCGCGACGCCGTCGCGCCGTCGCGGTGCTGGAGCTCGTTCCCCGAGTGGGCTCCACTCTTCCGTTCACAGCTTCTCACTCCGATGACGGTGACGCTCAGGGCCACCAGCATCATCAGTCCCAACAGCCAGTCCTCGCCGGTTGATCCCACGAGGCTCTTGACCCAGCGTACGATCGGTCCCATGCTCAGTACAACCGGCTCCGGCACTGGCCCTCGTGCGAAGGGCGGCAAGATTAGATGAAGGAATCGGGTGGAGGTCGTTAAGACTCCATAAAGAATCGTGACCGCATGGGCATTCGGATGTACCGTCCGACCGCCCTTCCCGCCCGGAGGCAAGAAGTGCCGCTCTCCCACCTGGCGTCCTCGTTGCTGCGGATGCGCGACGGCACTGGCAATTCACCCCGCATACGGCCCGAGGTTCATGGCAGAAACCAGCATTGACACGAATCGACATGCGAACCTGAGCGGGAAACGGCTGAGGTCCCTCTCGCTGCTCGCGCTCGGAATCGTCTACGGCGATATCGGTACGAGCCCGCTATACGCAATGCGCGGGTGCTTCTACGGCTCGCGCGCAGTCGCGCTGAACGAGGCGAACGTCCTGGGCGTGCTCTCGCTCATCGTCTGGACTCTGGTCATCGTCGTGATGCTCAAGTACCACGTCTACGTGATCCGCTTCGACAACCGCGGCGAGGGCGGCATCCTCGCGCTGATCGGTCTCATCGGTCTGGGACGCGCGCGGCCCGCCGCGGTGCGCACCTTCCTCACCGTCATCGGCGTCTTCGGAGCGGCGCTCCTCTACGGCGACGGCATGATCACGCCGGCGATCTCGGTCCTGAGCGCCGTCGAGGGGCTCGAGGTGGCCACACCGTATTTTCAGCCGTACGTCATTCCGGCCACGATCGTCGTGCTCGTGCTGCTGTTCGTTTTCCAGAGGCGCGGGACGGCCGGCCTCGGCAGCGTTTTCGGTCCCGTGATGGTGCTCTGGTTTCTCACCCTCGCCGTACTTGGCATCCGCGGCATTCTCTGGGCGCCGTCGGTCCTGCGCTGTCTCAGTCCGGTGTACGCGGTCCGCTTTTTTGCGGAGAACGGCCTGCCCGGCTTCCTGGTCCTCGGGGCCGTGTTTCTCGTTACCACCGGCGGCGAGGCGTTGTATGCGGACCTGGGACACTTCGGAGAAAAGCCGATTCAGATCGACTGGTTCAGCATTGTCGGTCCCTCGCTGGTACTCCAGTACCTGGGCCAGGGAGCGCTGCTCATCCGGAACCCGCAGGCGGCTGTGAATCCCTTTTACATGCTCGCGCCGAAATGGGCGCTCTACCCTCTCGTCGCGGTCGCCACCGCCGCGACGATCATCGCCTCGCAGGCCATCATCTCCGGCGCGTTCTCGCTGACCCGACAGGCCATCCAGCTCGGCTATCTGCCGCGGATGGAGATCATCCACACGTCTGCCTCGGAGATCGGCCAGATCTACATACCCACCGTCAACTGGGCGCTGATGGTGGCGACGATCGTCGTGGTCGTCGGGTTCCAATCGTCGAGCAACATGGCGGGGGCGTACGGCGTCGCCGTGAGCACGACGATGACCATCACCACCGTTCTGGCCTACGTGGTCTCGCGGGATCTGCTCGGGTGGAAGCGCCTGACTGCAGGGTTGGTCACGGCAGGGTTTCTCGTCGGCGATCTCGCTTTCCTCGGAGCGAACTACTCCAAAATTGCGCACGGCGGATGGTTCCCCCTGCTCATCGCCGGCACCGTCTTTCTCCTGATGACGACGTGGCGCCGCGGACGCGAGCTCCTGTCCGCGAAACTGCGGGAGGGGGCGCTCTCGCCCGAGATGCTCGTGCAGTCGCTGCGCCTGCGGCCGCCGCTGCGCGTACCCGGAACCGCGGTGTTCATGCACCGCAATGCCAGCGGCGTCCCACCGGCCCTGCTGCATAGTCTGAAACACTACAAGGCGCTCCACGAGCGCGTGTTGCTTCTCACGGTGGACACGGAAGAGGTCTCGCACATGCGCGACGATGAGCGTCTCTCGGTCGAAGACCTCGGCGACGGGATCTTCGTCTTGGAGGGCCACTACGGTTACATGGAAGACGTGAACGTCCCCCGCCTGCTCGCGAGCGGACCGATGGCGCTCAACCCGATGGACACCACCTACTTTCTCGGACGCGAGACTCTGGTCGTGACCGGGAGGCCGAGCGGCATGAGCCAGTGGCGCGAGAAGATCTTCGCCTCGATGATGCGCAACGCCGACAGCGCCGCCCGATTCTTTCACCTGCCGCCTAACCGCGTGGTCGAGCTGGGGGCGCAGATCGAATTGTGAGGCGAGCGGGAGCCCGGTGCCGAGCACCGAGCACCGACTGCTGCAGACAACCTCTAGGCGTTCGCGACTTTCCGAAGAGCGCTCTGAACATTGTCGACGGAGTCTTCGACCACGGCAACTACGCGATCCTTCGCGTTGCCGACTTTTTTCTGCATTCTCATCCCGGTCATCGGGGCATAGAGCAAACCGAGCGCCGCACCGGTGATTGCGCCGAGGATGAAGGTGAAAGCGTAGCTTCTAAAGGAACTCTTTTTATTGAACATGCTCTCTCCCATGCAAGATGGGGCCCGCTATCGGCCTGGATCGCTCAACCAGGCAGCCTCGAGCATCAGTCCCGGGCTTGGTCCCCTCGCCCCGCGGCGCGAGCGCGCTC
>JADGOA010000142.1 GCA_017883215.1 Thermoanaerobaculia bacterium
GTCCTGAGTCCTGAGTCCTGAGTCCTGAGTCCTGAGTCCTGAGTCCTGAGTCCTGAGTCCTGAGTCCTGAGGATACGACATCCCTATTCTCCGCAGTGAGTGGCGTCGCCTCATTGGGTACTCACTCAGCACTGACTCCACTCAGGACTCAGCACTCAGGACTCAGGACTTTGCTCGCCTCACACGCCGTGAACGTCAGCACCCCAGATGTGTTTGTGCAGCTGCGTCTGCAGGCGGACGTGGATGCGGTCGGCGAGGATCCATTCGGCGAGCGGTTTCAGGTCGAGCTCGCCCCAGACGGGGGAGAAAACGATGCGGCGCGGATCGATTTTCTTCTCCTCGATGATCCGCCGCGACCAGTCGTAGTCGGCCCGATCGGCGATGACGAACTTGACCTCGTCGTCCGGCCTGAGCTCGTCGAGGTTCGACCAGCGGTTCTTCTCGGCTTCACCCGAGCCGGGGCACTTCACGTCGAGAATGATCTTCGCACGCCGGTCGACGGGCGCGATGTCGATCGAGCCGGATGTCTCGATCAGCACTTCCAGTCCGTCGTCGCACAGCCGCTCGATCAACGCGAGCGATTCCGACTGGGCGAGCGGTTCGCCGCCAGTGATCTCGACGAGGCGGCAGCCGTACGACCTCACGCGCCCGAGGACGTCGTCGAGCGACATCTTCTCGCCGCCTGTGAAGGTGTATTCGGAGTCGCACCAGCGACAGCGCAGGTTGCAGCCGGTCAGCCGTACGAAGACGCAGGGGCGCCCGCTGTGGGTCGACTCCCCCTGGATCGAATGGAAGATTTCAGTGATTCGGAGCATGTTGAAACAGACCGCAGACCGCAGACCGCGGACTGCAGTTGACGACGACTCGGCGGTCTTGCAATGCCGAGAAGCCCGAAATAGTGCTTGCGTATTTCGCGGAGCACCGCAGCCTCTATCCGCGGTCTGCCGTCTACGCGTACACGGTCGGATCCGCCACCCCCGCCTCCTCGAATCCGCGGCGTCGGAGAATGCAGGAGTCGCAATGGCCGCAGGCGCGACCTTCGCGATCGGGGTCGTAGCAGGAGTGCGTGAGCGAGTAGTCGACGCCCAGCTCGACACCGCGCTGGATGATGTCGGCCTTCGACATCCGGAGCAGCGGCGCGATGATGCGCGGCTCACCCCGCTCGACGCCGCTGCGTGTTCCGCGCTCGATGACCGTCTGAAAGGCTTCGATGAACTCCGGCCGGCAGTCGGGATAGCCGCTGTAGTCGACGGCATTGACGCCGAGCCAGATCTCCTGCGCGCCGCGGGCTTCGGCATAACCGAGGGCGAGGGCGAGGAAGATCGAGTTGCGGGCCGGAACGTAGGTCACAGGGATGCCGGCTGCGCCGACAGCGTCCTTCGGCACCTCGATGTCGCTCGTCAGCGCGCTCGCGCCGAAGACGCGGAGATCGAGCGGATAGACGACGTGTTCGGTGACGCCGATCGCCAGGGCGACCCGTTTGGCCGCCGCGAGCTCGATCTTGTGCCGTTGGCCGTAGACGATCGACATGGCCAGGCATTCGCGCGACTCGGCGCGTGCCATCGCCAGGACGGTCGCGGAGTCGAGTCCGCCGGAGAGGAGAATGACCGCGCGCATAGGGCGAGTCGAGTTTAACTCGTGATCCGGAGTTACTCAGTTGCTCAGTTGCTCGGTTGGTTACGGTGCCGAGCAGATGCAACTGAGCAACTGAGTAACTGAGTAACTGTACCCCGTACGCCGCGATAGACTGCCCGGCCATGTCTGACCTGAACGTCTATGAGCTCCTGAACCGAAAACGCCGCGGGGGACCGCTGGAACCGCGCGAGATCGAAGCTTTCGTCGATCGCTACACGACCGGCTCCATTCCCGACTACCAGATGTCGGCGCTTCTGATGGCCATCGCCATCAATGGCATGACGGCCGAGGAGATGGCGACGCTGACTCAGGCGATGCTCCGCTCCGGCGAGCAGTGGCACCTGCGCGACCAATACGACTTCGTCGCCGACAAGCATTCCACCGGAGGAGTAGGCGACAAGGTGTCACTCGTCCTCTCGCCCTGGGTCGGTGCCTGCGGCGTCAAGATCGGGATGCTCTCGGGACGCGGGCTCGGGCACACCGGCGGCACGCTCGACAAGCTCGAAGCGATCCCACGGTTCAATGCCCGCCTCTCGCGCGATCAGTTCCAGCGCTGCATCGACGAGGTGAACTGCGTCATCTCCACCTCCACCGAAGGCATCGCCCCGGCCGACAAGAAGATCTACGCGCTGAGGGACGTGACCGGGACCGTCGAGTCGCTGCCGCTGATCACCGCCTCGATCATGTCGAAGAAGCTGGCCATGGGAGCTTCGTCGCTGATCCTCGATGTGAAGACCGGAAGCGGCGCGTTCATGCGCCACTACCAGGAGTCAAAGGCACTTGCGCTGAGTCTCATCGCCGCTGCCGCGGGATCGGGAACGCGCGTCGAGGCCCTGATCACCGACATGAATCGCCCCCTCGGAATCGCGGCAGGGAACGCCAACGAGATCGTCGAGACCATCGAGGTGCTGAAGGGCAACGGACCGGCCGACGTAGAGGAGGTCACGCGAGCTCAGGCTGTGCGAGTCCTGGTCATGTCGGGGCGCTTCGACGAGCAGTCCGCGGTCACGGCACTCGATGACGCGCTCCGTTCCGGCCGTGCTCTCGATCAGGCGCGAAAATGGATCACCTCACAGGGGGGCGATGCCAAGATCGCCGACGACTACTCGCTTCTGCCGCAGCCGACCGAGACATTCGAAGTGCGCGCGCCGCGCAGCGGTTTCATCACCGCCATCGACACGTACCAGGCCGGCATGTTCACCGTCGACCTCGGCGCCGGCCGCAAGAAGGCCGACGACATCATCGACTACGCCGCGGGCGTGATGTTCGACCGCAGGAGTGGAGACGAGGTGAAGGCCGGCGAGACCATCGCGCGAATCCAGCTCGGGCACTCGAAACGAGACGCCGAGGAGCTGCGCAAGCGTTTCCTCTCCTTCGTGACGTTCGGCGACGCGCCCCCGCCGGGACGGCCGCTAGTTTTCGAACATTTGAAATAGGTAGGGCACGGCGGTAGGGGGATGGGACGAATGGGACGTATGGGACCTGTGGGACCAATAGGACGCGGCTGGTCGGTCCCATTCGTCCCATAGGTCCCATTCGTCCCATCCCCCCGCCCGCCGCGCGAGAGCGCGACTGTCGTTTTTCGCTATGATCGCGGCCCATGTCCAATGCTCGTGCCATCGTCATCGTCTGCGACTCACTCGGTGTCGGCGAACTGCCCGACGCAGCCGATTTCGGCGATCAGGGGTCGAACACCCTCGGTCACATTCTCGCAGCCGAGCACCCGAACCTGCCGAATCTGACGCGTCTCGGCTTGCTGCACACCCTTCCCGAGCCGGCCAGCGCGGAGACGCCGCAGAGCGCATTCGGCCGCATGGCGGAGCTCAGCGCCGGGAAGGACACGACCACCGGCCACTGGGAAATGATGGGGCTCATCGTCAAAGATCCTTTCCGCACCTATCCGAACGGCTTCCCGCGCGAAGTCATCGAAGAGTACGAGCGGCGCATCGGACGAAAGACTCTCGGCAACAAGCCGGCTTCCGGAACCGTCATCCTCGACGAGCTCGGTGAGGAGCACATGCGCAGCGGTCAGCCGATCGTGTACACGTCGGGTGATTCAGTGTTCCAGGTCGCCGCGCACGAGGAAGTCATCCCCATCGAAGAGCTGTGGCGGATCTGCGCGATCGCCCGTGAGCTGATGCGCGGGGAGCACAACATCGGCCGAATCATCGCCCGGCCGTTCGTCGGACCGGGCAAGGGAGCATTCAAGCGGACTGCGAACCGCAAGGACTTCTCCGTCCGCCCGACCGGGGACACCGTCGTCGACCGCGCCTCGAGATCGGGACGCAAGGTCGTGGGCCTCGGAAAGATCGGAGACATTTTCGATCGCGTTGGAATCGACACGGAGATCCGGACCGAGTCGAATTCGGACGGCATGCGCAAGACCATCGATCTCGTTCGGGAGTCCGATGCGAGCTTCATCTTCACGAATCTGGTCGACTTCGACTCGAAGTACGGCCACCGCAACGACGCCCGCGGATACGCGAAGGCTCTGGAGACATTCGACGAAGAGCTCGGAGCGCTGCTGCCGACGATGCGCAAAGACGATCTTCTCTTCATCACCGCCGATCACGGCTGTGATCCGACCGACGTGTCGACCGACCATACGCGCGAATACGTTCCGCTGCTGATCGCCGGGCCGGCCGTCCAGACAATGCATTCCCTCGGAACGCGCGCGAGTTTCTCGGACCTCGGCATCACGATCTGCGATCTGCTCGGCATCAGCCGCGAGGGTTTCCCCGGCGTCAGCGCGCTCGCCGAGGCAGGAGTGAAACGATGAACATTCTGCTGGCAATCGTTCTCGCCGCGGCCATGACTGCGAGTGCGCAGGTGCCCGTGGCCCGTGTGGCGGAAGACGCACGCGTCGTCGACCGCGTCGCGGAGGTCAGCCGCGGCGACCTGCCGCAGGACCTCCTCAGGCGCATGGTCAACGAGGATCTCGATCTTCTGCGCGGCAAGCGAGCGGACGGCACATACGCCTATGCAGCGTACGAACGGCTCGAGTCGAGCCGCATCTCGCAGTCATACTCGATCAATCCGTCTGCCGAGGATTCTCTGTCCACAGTGGAGGTGAAGGGGACGTTCGCGTATCGCGTGATCCTCGACGTGCCGACCCGGCGCCTCCTCGTGAGGAAGAACAATCCGGTGTTCGTCGACCGAGTCGAGATCGAGTACATGCCGCAGACGAGCTCGGCCGCGAAGACACAGATTGTGAAAGTTGGCACATGGCTGGAGCCGGGGACGTTGCGTCCATTCGAGCTCGAGGAGATCGGCAGGCAGGCGACTGTGCGCGTCTTCGCCCGGTCTGACAAGAAGACCGGCTATGGCAATCTGGGGCTGACGCTCCTTCAGGCGAAGGTCGTCGATGTGCCGGAGAGTCCGTACGCCGATGCAGTAGCCAGCATCAAAGCGATTCAACGCGGAATCGATCGGAGAGACATCGAGTCGATTCGCTCCATGGCGCAGCGGATCACGGCGGGGTTGACGCCAACCGCGTCGGGGTCGGTGGTCAACGTCGTCGCTCCGGCAGCGCCGGTGGCCGTTCCAGCAGAAGTGCGGGAGGTGGCGACTATTACGCCCGAGATCCAGGGGGAACTGCAGGCGATCGAAGACCTGCTGACCGGCACCGACGTGGAGCGGCGGCAAGGGATGGACCGGCTGCACCAGCTGATCCGGCGGCTGCGCAGCCGCTGAAGCGCTCCCGAAGGGGCACTTAAGCCTGTCATCCCGAGCTGCCGAAGCCGCGGAGCGGCGGAGGACAGCGAGGGATCCCCCGCACTCCCGTACCGGGGTTGGCGGGGGATTCCTCGCCGCGCTCCACCCCTCCGGGGTTCTGCCGGAATGACAGGCCTGAAGCGCCCTGAAGCGTTTCGTTTCGTGAAACAAGCGGCTGTTTCGCGCCTCGATCGAACCTTGCGGGGTGACCATCGGCACGGCGGAAGCCTTGTGTTTGCAGGAGAATCACGGCACAGCGAAGCACGCTGCTTGAGTCCGCTCCGCTCACATCTCCAACCGGAGTGGTTTGACTGAAAGGGATGTCGCCCTTAAAATGGCCGTCCCTCTGTTGTTCTCGTGGCACTCAAACGCCTTTCCGAAAGGAGCCTCACTTGTCGTCAGTAAAACTGGGATTCAAGATCGGGGAGAAGCTCGTTTACCCCAACCACGGCGTCACCGTCGTGGAACACATCGGCGAATCGCCGATCATGGGTGCGGGCGATAGCTACTACCATCTGAGGCTTTTGGCGAATAACTCTCGCCTGATGGTGCCGATCCGGAATACCGACCGCGTCGGCTTGCGCCGCCTCTACCAGCAGAAGGAGATCAAGGGTTTGATCAGCCTTCTGGAGCAGAAGCAGCAGAAAGCTCACACCGACTGGAAAGGTCGGTACCGCGACAATCTCGAGAAGATGAAGACCGGCCGCCTGGAAGACGTGGCCGACGTGTTGAAGAATCTGACCGAAGTCGCAAAGAAGAAGAGCCTCTCGTTCCGGGAGAAGAAGATGTACGACCGGGCCAAGTACCTGATCGTGTCGGAAGTCGCGATCGTCAAGGGCATCCCGGAGCCGGAAGCGGAGAAGCTCATCGAGAAGTCGATCGACAAAGCTCTCAGCCACTGACCAGGACGAACATTGACCGTGTTCGCAAAGGCCGCCTTAACGGGCGGCCTTTTTTTGTCATGGCGCGGGAGCGGGGGGCAGCGAAGTCCTGAGTCCTCCACCTTGCCCTGCTCGCTGCTCGCTTCCCCGCCCACGCGCCGCATGTTAATTTGACGCCAATGAGCTCCCGCCTCCCCGAGTGGATCCGCGACAAAAAGATCAACCTCCACAGTCTGCACGAGGTCAAATCGCTCCTGCGCGCGAACGCGCTGCATTCGGTATGCGAGTCGCTGGCGTGCCCGAACCGCACCGAGTGCTTCTCCCGCCGCACGGCAACCTTCATGATCCTCGGCGACATCTGCACGAGAGCGTGCGGCTTCTGTAACGTCACCACCGGGCTGCCGTACGCCCCTCCTTCACCCGACGAGCCGCGCGGGGTCGCTGCGGCCGCGAAGAACATGGGCCTGGAGCACGTCGTCGTCACCTCGGTGACCCGCGACGACCTTCCGGATGGCGGGGCAAAGCAGTTCGCGGAGACGATTCACGCACTCCGCGAGGAGCTGCCCGGCGCGGCGGTGGAGGTCCTCACGCCTGACTTCCGCGGCAACGAAGAAGCGGTGCGCGTCGTCGTCGAGGCGGGACCCGATTACTTCAACCACAACGTGGAGACCGTGCCGCGGCTCTACCGCCACGTCAGGCCGGGCGCCCGGTTCGACCGCTCTCTGGCCGTCCTTTCGGCGGCGAAGAAGATCGATCCGCGCATCGTCACGAAGTCGGGTTTCATGCTCGGGTTGGGAGAGAGGCGCGAGGAAGTCGTCGACGCCATCCGCCGCCTGTTCGATTCCGGCTGCGAGATCCTGACGATCGGACAGTACCTCCAGCCCAAGCGCGAGAAACTCGAAGTCGTCGAGTACGTGCATCCGTCCGTCTTCGACGAGTACCGCGCGATCGGCGAAGAGATGGGCTATCGAGCCGTTTTTTCGGGCCCGTTCGTCCGCAGCTCGTACATGGCGGATGTCGTGGCCTCGAAAGCCACGACGCCGTCCTGAGTTGCCGAACGACGTAGGGACGCGCAGCAGCGCGTCCGCAACTCTCGTCGTCCCCCCGCACATGGGCTGCGGACGCGCTGCTGCGCGTCCCTACAGGTGCACTCAGCACTCAGGACTCTGTGTCATGGCGCGTAAACTGGGGCCGTGAGAAAGCATCCCCGTTCGATCGATCCCGAGAAGAAAGAGAGCGGCGCTTTCTTTGTCACGTACCTGCCGATTTTTCTCGACTATCTCGCCGTCGAGAAGGGGCTGGCGAAAAACTCCCTCGCGTCGTACCGCATCGACCTTCGGCACTTCGGCCACTGGCTCGCCGATCAGAAGTTCGAGATCGACGCCGTCGAGCGCATCAACATCGTTCGCTACTTTCAGACGCTTCGCGGGGCGGGTGTGTCGGCGCGATCGGTGGCGCGCGCCCTGGCGGCGATCCGCGGGATGTTTCGTTTTCTTGTGGCGGAGCGCCACCTGAAGAAGGATCCGACCGAGAATCTCGAAAATCCGAAGCTCTGGACGACGCTGCCGAAAGCGCTCTTGCCGAGCGAGGTGGAGGCATTGCTGGCAGCTCCTGACCGCACCACCCCCGACGGGGTCCGCGACGCGGCCATGCTCGAGTTGCTCTACGCGACGGGGCTGCGCGTGAGCGAGCTCATCCGAGTGCGCATCGACGAGCTTGTCATGGACGCCGGGTTCCTGCGAACCATGGGGAAGGGATCGAAGGAGCGGATCGTCCCATTCGGCAACAAGGCTCGCGACGCCATCCTCGACTACATCGATCGCGGGAGGGCGCACTTCGACAAACACGGCGACGCGCACCTGTTCCTCTCGAATCGCGGCCGTCCCATGACGCGGCAGTCGTTCTGGATGAAGATCGGCAAGTTTGCACGCCAGGCCGGCATCGGACCGCACATCTCCCCGCATGTGCTGCGCCACTCGTTCGCCACGCATCTGCTGGAGAACGGCGCCGATCTCCGGAGCGTGCAGATGATGCTCGGCCACTCCGATATCTCGACCACGCAGATCTACACCCACGTCTCCCGCGCCAGGCTGCAGAAGCTGTATGACCAGTTTCATCCGCGGGCGTAGGCGGACCGCGGACCGCTAGACCGCAGACCGCGGACCGCAGAGGTGGACCGCAGACGTGGATTCTCGCCACTCCTGCACTGTTGACCTCCAGTTTGCGTGTGATCCTGCCGCTTGTCTTATCTTTCCGCGGTCCGCGGTCTGCGGTCTGTGCCGTAACTTGGCATAATCCCGCTGCGTCCTATCGTTTAGCGAGTCGGTCCGATGAAACGCCTCCTTTGTGTGCTGATGTTCGCCGCCGCGGCAGTCCCGGCGAGCGCGAGCATTGCCGTCTTCGTCGACGGCCGCAGCCTGAAGGTAGACGCCTTTCAGGCGCTCCAGGACGGCACGATGCGGCTGAAGATGAAGAACGGCGGCTCCGTGGTGGTTCCGATCACGCGCGTGGACCGGATCATCGATGACGAGGTCGCCACGCCGGAGCTCGTCGCAGAGGTGAAGAAGCTCATCGCCGACGGCGG
>JADGOA010000143.1 GCA_017883215.1 Thermoanaerobaculia bacterium
CCCCCCGACGCGTTCCGCGGGTGGCTCCGGCGGCTCGACGAGTCGCTGAGGCCCGGGGGTCTTCTGGTTTTTTCGGTTCACGACGAATCGCTTGCGCCGACAAAGGTCGACCAGGGAATCCTGTTCCGCGCCGAGAGCGAGAGCCGCACCCTCGATCCTGCCGAGTACGGATCGACGTGGGTGACCGAGGCGTTCGTCCGGGAGACGGTTCGAGCCGTCGACCCGGGAGCGACGGTTGTCCGCGCGCCGCGAGCGATCTCAGGCTTCCAGGATATCTACGTCGTCTCCGCGGCGCCGTTCGAGCTCCAGCCGCGAACCGTCGTCAACGGTTTCCTCGAACGCTGCGACACCAGCGCGGATCAGATCGGCTTCAGCGGATGGGCCACCGCGGCCGGTCAGATGTGCGACCGCGTGGAGGTGCGCGTCGGTGACCGGCTCGCCGCCACCACGCGCGAGTTTCACCCGCGGCCCGACGTCGAGGCGTTCCTCATGACGGAAGCGTCGCTCGCTTCCGGCTGGAGCTGCCCGATTCCTCTGGATGCCGTCGGGTCATTCCACACCGACATCGTCTCCGTCTCCGCATTCAGCCGATCGGGCGTCGAGCGAATCCTCTTCCTCGGCACCATCCAGACGGCCATGGCCACCGTCGAACGGCGGCGCGCGAATTGGCTACAGGACCAGCTCGGTGCAACAACAGAAGAGAACCCCGCGCTGGCGCAGCTCACCGCGACCCTGGACGCCACGAGCAAAGAGCGCGATGCCCTCGCCACCGAAATCGACATGATGCGCCAGAGCCGCTTCTGGCAGGCCCGCGAGCACTGGTGGCGACTGCGCCGGGCGCTCGGCCGCGGTAGTCGTCAGTAAGGCCGGCCTGCTTTACTCGGGAACGACGATGCTGGCCCACGGCATTTTGCGGACGGCCATCACGGTGTTGTCGATCTGCTCCTGTGTCGACGACGTACCGAGCGTCCGCTGGACGTAGGCCACTTCGGGTGAGACGAGGCGCTGCGAGAGCAATCTCGCGGCGGCCTTGGCGATGTTGCTGGCTGAGACCGGTATTTTCTTGGCTCTGGGCGTGGGCGTTGTCATTTCTGCTCTCCTGCGGTTGAGGGTTGGAAAAACGATGGTCGGAGAGCGGGTCTGCCTTCCAAACACCCGAGACGCCGTGGAGAAGAGGTCTCTGTGGCGGCAAATCTGATAACGCGCCGTGCTGCACTGCTATTCGGGTGCTGCGGTATTCCCGATGCAGAGCGCGCTTACTCTGCTAGAAGCTTGAGAATCGCGCTGAGGTCGCGCTTCACTTCCGCGAGCGCTTTTCGCGTGTCGTCGGTCGCGGCGGGAGGCGCCGGGGCGGCGGCCGCTGCGGCACTTCCCGTTACGGCGACTGCCTGCGGCTCGGCGAGCTCGGCTTCCAGCTTTTTCTTCGCCCCGGCAATCGTGAAGCCTTCCGAGTAGAGCAGCTGCTTCATGCGGAGAATGATGTCGATCTCGCGCTGCGTGTAGAGCCGCTGTCCCCCTCCGCTCTTGTTGGGGGCGAGCGAGGGGAACTCGGTCTCCCAGTACCGCAGGACGTACGGCTGCACGTCGGCGAGACGGCAAACCTCACCGATCTTGTAGAGGCGGGGCTCTGGAGCATCGGCCATTGATCGATTATAGAGATCGCCGACGCGACGCGCGCTACTGCTGAGACGCAGCACCGCTACCATTCCCACGGAATGACAGCGGGCGACGGAATGGCTGCCAAATTATTTTGTCGCGGCGTTAACCACTGCTGGTGTTGTGATCCAAATCATGCCATCACGTGGTGCCGGTCATGACGTGATGTTCCAACCCTCGCCTACTTTGCGCACACGAGGTCAAGCGATGGCTCAGCACGGCCGCCACATTGAAGTTTGTGGTGTCGTCCAAGGCGTCGGTTTCCGCCCGTGGGTTTTTCAGCTCGCGATGCGGGATCATGTCTCCGGCCGTGTATGGAATCACTCGACCGGTGTGGCCATCGATGCGTTCGGCGATGATCAGGCGCTGGAGCGCTTCACGTCCGACCTCCGCTCCGATGCGCCGCCCGCCGCAGTCGTCCGCGATGTCTCCTGGCGGATGATCCCCTTCTCCGAGGCCGCCGGCTTCACGATCGCGCAGAGCGCCGAATCGGTGACACGCCGCATCACCATCCCTCCGGATCTGGCGACCTGCGACGAGTGCCTCGCCGACATTTCCGATCCGGACAACCGCCGCTACCGATACCCGTTCACTAACTGCACGAATTGCGGACCGCGGTATTCGATCGTGCGCGACGTCCCCTACGACCGCGCCACCACGACGATGGCGCGATTCGTCATGTGCGCCGACTGTCAGGGCGAGTACGACGATCCGCTCGATCGCCGCTTCCACGCGCAGCCGAACGCCTGCCCGAAGTGCGGGCCGAAGCTGACGGCGCTCACGCCTGAGGGACGCGTCAGCGTCGAGGAGCCGATCGGATTCGCGGCGCGTGCCATCAACGCGCAGCTCATCGTCGCGGTGAAGGGCCTCGGCGGATTTCACCTGGCGTGCGACGCCACTTCATCGCCGGCCGTTGAGCGGCTGCGCGAGCGCAAACAACGCGAGGCCAAACCGCTCGCCGTCATGGTGCGCGATGTCGACGAAGCGCGCCGGATCGCGTCTCTGACCGATGACGACCTGCAGCTCCTCACCGCGGTCGAGCGTCCGATCGTCCTGGTCACGCAGAACCAGCACAGCGGAATCGCGCCGGAGGTCACGGGCGAGAACCCGCTCATCGGCCTTTTCCTGCCTTACACGCCGCTGCACCACATCCTCCTCGCCGAATGCGCGCGGCCGCTCGTGATGACCTCCGGAAACGTTGCCGATGAGCCGATGGTCTACCGCAACGAGGACGCAGTCGCGCAGCTCACCGGGATTGCAGACGTCTTCCTCGTGCATGATCGGGACATCGAGTCGCGCGTCGACGACTCCGTCGTGCGGGTCATCGACAGCAAGCCGATGGTCATGCGGCGCGCGCGGGGATACGTGCCGCGCGGAATCGAAATGCGGCGTGAATTCGCCGAGCCGTTGCTCGCCTGCGGCGCGCAGCTGAAAAATGCCTTCTGCATCGTCGACGGGAACGTCGCCTTCCTGGGACCGCACATCGGCGATCTCGAGACGGTAGCCACCCTCCACTCGTTCGAATTCGCAATCGAGAAGATGAAGAGGTTCATCGGCGTCGAGCCAAGGGTCGTCGCCCACGACATGCACGGCGACTATTTTTCGACGCAGTACGCACTCGCCCTGCCGGACGTGCAGACGATCGCCGTTCAGCATCACCACGCACATGTGGCCTCGGCGATGGCGGAGCACGGCCTCGACGGAACAGTGGTCGGCGTTGCCTACGACGGCACCGGCTACGGCACCGACGGCACTTCGTGGGGCGGCGAGATTCTGATCGCCGGCTACGAGACCTTCCGCCGGTTCGCGACCTTCCGCGGGATTCCTCTGGCCGGCGGTGATCAGGCCATCCGGCAGGTGTGGCGGATCGCGCTGGCGCTGCTCGATGACGCGTTCGACGGCACGCCGCCGCTGGATGCCATACCGCTGTTCCATTCGATTCCGCGGCAAGCCATCGAGTCTGTGCGGCGCATGATCTCCCACCATGTGAACACGCCGCTCGCCCGCGGGGCGGGACGCTACTTCGACGCTCTCGGCGCGATCGGCCTCTCCATGGCTCATGCGCGCTATGAGGGAGAGGTGGCCTTCCAGTGGAACGTCGCCGCCGATCCCGACGAGCACGGACGTTACGAGGTCGTCATCCACGAGGCCGCGGAGCCGTACGAGGTCGACTTCCGGCCGCTGGTCAGGGCCGCCGTCGAGGACCTGCTCACCGGCAGGAGCGCCGCCGTGATCTCGGCGCGCTTCCACAACACGCTCGCAGACGTCACGGCCGATGTGGCGCGAACGGCAGCGATCGCCGCGGGCGACGTCCCCATCGTCCTCACCGGCGGCTGCTTCCAGAACGCGAGGCTGGCGGAGAGCGTCATCGGCGCATTGCGCGGAACGAACCGCGTCTTCATGAACCGGAGCATCCCACCAGGCGACGGCGGATTGGCCCTCGGCCAGGCGCTCATTGCCGATGCCATCGCTCGCAGCGATGCGCGTACATCCGAATCCCAACTTCCGACGGAGGCTCCTGCATGTGTCTAGGGGTACCGGGAAAAATCATCGACATTGACGCCGACGGTGTCATGGCCACCGTCGACTTCTGGGGAGTGCGGCGTCAGGTGCGACTCGACATCATCGACGAGCCGGCGGCCGTGGGTGACTACGTCCTCAACCACGTCGGCTTCGCCATCCGGCGCATTCCGCCCGAATCAGCGGCCGAGACGCTGTCGCTCTACGAAGTGCTTCTCCAGGAGAGTGGCGACGATGTCATGACCGCCGACTTGAGAGCCGAGATCGCTGGCGCCGGCGAGCCGGCGAAGGCGCGTTGATGGCCGGTGAGAGCCTGAAGTTCCGCGACCCGGAGCTGGCGAAAGCGCTCGCTGCCGCGCTCGCGCGCCACGTCGAGGAGATCGGACGTCCGGTGTCGGTCATGCACGTCTGCGGCAGCCACGAGCAGGCGATTGCGAAATTCGGATTGCGTTCGATGTTCCCGAAGCTGCTGACCGTGATCATGGGACCGGGTTGTCCGGTCTGCGTGACCGATGTGCCGGAAGTCGATGAAGGGGTCGTGCTCGCCGAGCAGGGAGTGCACATCGCCACGTACGGCGACATGCTGAAGGTCCCCGGAACCGTCAAGTCTCTGGCCGACGCACAGGCCACCGGCGGAAAGATCCACATCGTCTACAGCCCGGCGCAGGCGGTCGAGCTCGCGCGCTCGCTGCCGGGCGAGGAAGTGGTCTTCTTCGCCACAGGTTTCGAGACCACCGCTGTCGCCACGGCGGCGGTGATCGTCGACGATCCGCCGAAGAACTTTTCGGTCCTGTCGGCGCACAAGTACATCCCGCCGGTGATGGAGATCGTGGCGGAGATGCCGGAGTCGCGGGTCGAAGGCTTTCTCGCCGCCGGCCACGCCGCGACAATCACAGGTTGGGCGGTGTTCGAGCCGTTCATCGAACGGCACAAGCTGCCGGTCGTCGTCGCCGGTTTCGAGCCGCTCGACATCCTGGCCGGCCTGGTCGAGTTGGTCGAGCTGGTGAAGAACGGTACGCCGAAGGTCGTGAACATGTTCCCGCGCTGCGTCACGCGTGAGGGAAATCGTGCGGCGCAGGCGCAGTTGTGGCGCGTGTTCCGTCCGGTGGGCGGCCGCTGGCGCGGCATCGCACACGTGCCGAACGGAAATCTACGGCTCCGCGACGAATACGCGCACCTCGATGCCCGTCGCCGCTTCACGATCGACGTGAAGAAGCTCTGGGATTACGCGCCAACACATCTCGCCAACCAGTGCATCTGCGGCGACATCATGGCTGGCATCAAGAATCCGTACGACTGCAAGCTGTTCAACAAGGAGTGCGTGCCGGAAACGCCCGTTGGCGCCTGCATGGTCTCGAACGAGGGGACGTGCAAGATCTGGCATCTGTACGGCGGCGTTCCGGATCTCTCCGAGGTGAGCGCGTGACCTCCTCTGTGGCGCCGCTCAGCGGGCGGGTGACGCTGAAGCAGGGCGGTGGCGGGCGGGCGATGCGCAATCTCATCGAGAAGCTGTTCATCCGCGACTTCGCCGCCATGCCGTTCGAGGGCGTCGGACTCGCGGCCATGGACGACGGCGCGGCGATTCCGATCGGCGACGGCCGGTACCTCGTCGTGACCACGGACTCACACGTAATCCATCCGATTTTCTTTCCCGGCGGCGACATCGGCCGTATCTCCATCAGCGGGACCGTGAACGACCTGGCCATGATGGGCGCCACACGGCCGCTCGGCATTACGTGCGGGGTCATCCTCGAGGAAGGCTTCGACATCGAGAAGCTCGAGGCCATCCAGCGCTCGCTCGTCGCCACGTGCCTGGAAGCCGGAACGGTGGTCATCACCGGAGACACGAAGGTGATGGGCCGTGGGGAAATCGATGGAATCGTGATCAACACGACGGGAGTCGGCATCACCCGACGCGTGGTTCGCGACAACGGACTTCGCGCCGGCGACAGGATCATCGTCACCGGCACGATCGGCGACCACGGGCTGGCGGTCATGTCCGCTCGTCACGACCTGGCGCTCGAAGGAGATCTCGTCTCCGACGTCGCACCGATCAATGAACTGATCGAAGCGGCTCTCGAGGCTGCGGGCGACGCGATCACGGCGATGAAAGATCCGACGCGTGGTGGCGTCGCCAGCGCGCTTCACGAAATGGCGTCGAAGAGCGATGTCGGAATTCTGCTCAGCGAGCACTCCATCCCCCTCACCGACGCGGCCCGCGCGGCCGGCGAGATCCTCGGCATCGACCCGCTGCACGTCGCCAACGAAGGAAAAGCGCTGATTGGCGTTCGCGCCGATGCCGCCGACAAGCTCCTGGCGGCGCTGCGCGCCCATCCGCGCGGACGCGATGCCGCGATCATCGGCACCTGCACGACCGAGCGCCTGGGCTCGATCATCCTCGACACCGGCTTCGGACGGCGGCTCCTCGCCGAACCGGAAGGGGAGCCGCTCCCGCGCATCTGTTGAGACCGTGACATGACCTTCATTCGCACAGAGACAGACGGAGCCGTCGGCGTCATCACCATCGATCGGAAGGAGCGATTCAACTCGCTCGACGTCGAGACGGCGCGCGACCTCCGCAAGGCCGGGCTGACCTTCGCGCGCGACGAACGGATCCGCGCCGTGATCCTGCGCGGCATCCCCGGGGTGTTCTGCAGCGGCGCCGATCTGAAGTACATCCGCGGCGGCGGCAATCGTCAGGATCTCGGCTATCTTCAGCCGGCCGCGCGCGATGTCGGCCCCGGCTACGGCGAGGTCTTCAAGCAGATCCTCGAGTACATCCACAGCACGATCTCGGAGATCCGCCGGGCGCCGAAGCCGTTCATCGCCAGCGTCGACGGAATCGCCGCGGCCGGCGGCTTCGGAGTGGCCATGTGCTGCGATCTCGTCATGGCCTCGGAGCGCGCCACATTCGAGTGGGCATACCCGAAGACAGGACTCACCGGCGCGGAAAGCTCGACGTTCTTTCTGCCGCGTCTGGTCGGACTGCGGCGGGCGATGGAACTGCTCTTCCTCAATCCGCGGCTGACTGCGGAACAGGCGCGCGATTACGGCCTCGTCACGGCCGTGTATCCGGTGGACGGATTCGACGAGCGAGTGCTGGCGATCGCGCGGCAGCTCACCGAGGGGCCGGCCGAGGCGCTTGGGATCGCGAAGGGCCTGATCAACGAGGCGGCGAACGTGGAGCGACTCGACTACCACCTCGACCGCGAGCTCGAGAACCTCACGCGCATCGCCAACGGCGCCGATTTCGCTGAAGGGCTCGCCGCGTTTTTCGAAAAACGCCCGCCGCGGTTCAACACGAACAAGCGGATAAACGAAACGAAAGAGCCGCTGCTGCCCGGCCGGCAGCGCTGAGCCGATATGCACGAGTACTCGATCATCCAGTCGCTCGTCGACTCGGTGGAATCCGTTGCCAGCCAGCACACCGGCGGGACGGTGCATCACATCTATGTCGATATCGGCGAGCTGGCCGGCGTCGACTGCGACCTCTTGCAGACGGCGTACGAGACCTTCCGCTTCGGAACGATCTGCCAGGACGTGCCGCTGACGATCGACCGCATCGAGGCACGATGGGAGTGCCCGCACTGCCACATCGTCATTTCCCGCGGCGCGGTCCTTCGCTGTCCCGCATGCAATGAACCGGCAAGGCTCGCCGCGGGCGGTGAGATCATCCTCAATCGAGTGGAGATGGAGGTGGCCTGATGTGCCAGGACTGCGGATGCGGTGATCCGAACGTCGTTCCGATCGAGGTGCAGCATCGCATTCTCGAGCGGAACGACGAGACAGCGATTCACAACCGCCAGCATTTCGCCGCGGATTCGATTCTCTGCGTCAATCTGATGGGCTCACCGGGGGGCGGGAAGACGGCCGTGCTGGAAGCGACGGCTCGCGCGGCGGGGAACGCCTCCGCGTTCGCCGCACTGGCGGGCGACCTGGCGACCGACAACGACGCCGAGCGGTTGCGCGCGGCCGGCATCCGCTCGCGCGCAATCACCACAGGGCAGGCCTGCCATCTCGACGCGGAGCTCGTTCATCGCGCGCTGCACGACTTCTCACTGCAGGCCGTCGAGTACCTCTTCATCGAGAACGTCGGCAATCTCGTCTGCCCCGCGGTCTACGACCTCGGGCAGGCTGTGAACGTCGTCGCGCTGTCGGTGACCGAGGGGGAAGACAAGCCGCTGAAGTACCCGACCATGTTTCAGAAGGCCGATCTGGTGCTGCTGACGAAGACGGATCTGCTGCCGCATCTGCCGCATGTCCGCGTCGCCGCGATCTACGACGCGCTCTCGCGTGTGATGCCGGACCCGAAGGTGTTCTCCGTCTCGGCGTTGACCGACGGCGGGATCGATCAGTGGCTGCGCTGGCTGGGCGAACAGCGCGAGAAAGTCATCGCCACACGCGACCCCGGATACTTCCATCATCACAGTGACGTGCACGCGTGAGCGAAGTCGCACAGACCCCGTAGGGCGCGGCTGTCAAGCCGCGCCATCGCGCGCGCACGACGCCTGAGAGCAGAAACTCTCAATCGAGACCCCTCTCCCCGCCGCAGCGGGGAGAGGGTCCGCGAAGCGGGGGTGAGGGGCCTCCTCGCACCAGTAGTGAG
>JADGOA010000144.1 GCA_017883215.1 Thermoanaerobaculia bacterium
CACATCCCGGTAACTTCTGGGACAGCCTCTGCTGCGCGTCCCTACGGCCGCGCCACGATCACGATTCTCGGCGAATTGTCCTCGAACGGACTTTCATCGAAGTCGCCCCATACGCTTTCGACCTTGAGACCGCAATCCGCAAGACGGTCGACTTCGTCGCGCGACCACGATCGCAGCAGTGATTCGACCTCCACGGTCGACGAGCCTCGTCGGTACCGATACGTCGCATTCCAGGTCGAGCGTTCCGCTGCCGGCATCCAGATTTCCTCGACCGTGAACATCTCTTTCCCATCGCGGCGTATTGCGCGCATCGGGACGAGCAGCGGCTTGCGGCGCGGACGATACAACCCCTCAATGACGAGGCGGCCCTCCGGCGCGAGGTGCCCGGCGATCCGCCTCATTGCCTTCGTACGCTCATCGGCCGTGGTGAGGTGAGCGAGGGGGTCGTCGGCCAACACAACCAGATCGAACCGGGCAGCGAAAGCGAGATCCCTCAAGTCCGCCGCGACCATCATCGCCTCGGGCGCCCTCTGCGGAACGCGCAGGAGCATCTCGACCAGCAGATCGACGGCGGTCACGCGGGCATGGCTGCTCAGGACCTGCGTCACGCGGCCCGTTCCGCACCCGAGCTCCAGAATGCGTTTCGAGCCCCACCGGCTCGCCATCGACTGCCAGAATGAGAGATCACCGCGGTCTTCCGAGGCGGCGTCGTAGAAAGGCAGCATGGCGACGTAGTACGCACGGATCCGGTCGACATCATCCATTGCCTCCATATGATGCAAACTTCATGGCGCACCTGATCTTCCTCACCAGCACGCCCCCCAGCCCGGCCGAGGGAAGCGGAACGTGGGTGGGGATCTCGGTTCTGCGCGACGCCATCGTCGCCATGGGCCATGAGGTCACGCTGCTGGCTCCGTCGGAGGGGGCGGCCCCAACGACGCTCTCGCGCATCCTCTTCAACATCCGGGCGCTTTCCCGGCTACGAAAAGTGAAGGCAGACGCCTTGATCGGATTCGATCTCGATGGCGTGTTCGTCCGAAGAGGAAAGCCATTTCATGTCGCGGCCGTCAAAGGTGTGCTCGCCGACGAGGCCCGCTTCGAGCACGGCCGAAACCGCGTCGCTCTCACTCTCCAGGCGCGACTGGAAGCGAGACACTTGCGCCAGGCGGACCGCATCATCACGACGAGCCGCTACTCATCCGAACGAATCGCGGAATTCTATGGAGTGAGCTCCACTGAGATTTCCATCGTGCCGGAGCCGATCGAACTCCAGGGCTGGCTGAATGCTCTTCGAATGGCTCCGCGTGAGGAAGGTCCGTTGCGCGTGCTCTGTGTCGCGCACCTCTATCCGCGCAAAGGTGTCGACACGCTGCTGCGCGCCTTCGCGCGAGTGCAGACGAAAGCCGTTCTCAGAATCGTCGGAATCGGTGCTGAGAGACAGCGCCTCGAACATCTCGCCGCCGAGCTGGCCATCGCAGATCGCGTGCGGTTCCTGGGTCAGCTTTCCTTCGAGGCGCTTACGGCGGAGTACCGGAACGCGGCGGTCTTCGCGCTTCCGACGTCGCAGGAGGGATTCGGAATCGTTTTTCTGGAAGCGATGGCTTCATCGCTTCCGATCATCGCCGGACGCGCAGCCGCCGTTCCCGAGCTCGTGGACCACGGAGTCACGGGATTCCTCGTCGAGCCTGGCGACCACGAGACGCTCGCGCAGAATCTGACGACACTCCTCGAGGAACCCGAGACGCGGCTGGCGATGGGCTCGGCCGGATTGGCGCGAGTCCGCCACTACAACTCGCCGATCGTCGCTCGCCGATTTCTGGACGTCGTCGGGATTGCGTGAGTCGACCGAGCAGGGACGCGCAGCAGCGCGTCCGCAGCTCTCGTCGTTCCTTCGGGCCACGGGGTCTCGGGAATCGCCACGACCCGTCCTCTCAGAACCCCCATCGCAATTCGACCGTGATCGTCGACCCGCCGGTATTCGGATCATCACCCTGTTTTTCGAGCGCGGGGCGGTTTCCCCTGACCCGCGCGTATTCGACGCCGGCGCGCAGATGGCCGCTGACCTGCCGCAGCCAGGCCACCGTCGTCGCGCGTCCGCTCTCGGCAGACGCATCGGCCGTGCGCCGCGCGTGGCCGTGAGTGGAGAATCGATCGAGCCGGACGGTCCACCGATCGCGCCCTCTCAGCTGTGTCAGCAGAATGTAGGCGGTCTCGAAATCCATGCGGAAGCTGCCGCCCGGGAAGGCCACAGCAGTCCAGCCGGAAGCCCACTCCCCTGCCAGCGTTGTCGGGCTCGATTGGCCGATCATTCCGCCGACGACGTTGAAGCGCGTCTTCCACGGCGTCTGGCCGTCGATTTCCGGCACGAGCTCGGCGCGGTTGTCGATGTGCGTCAGCTGCAGCATCGCCCGCTCGGGCAGCTGGACGCGAATCCGTTCGGAGTAGCCGTTGCGGTGGTCGAGGTCGTGCGTGACCGGTTTCGTGGTTCGGTAATCCTCAGGCAGTGGCAGATCTTCGCCATAGACGCTCAGGCGATTGCCGAGGGTCCAGCCGCGCGCCGCGAGCTCCGTCCCCATCGTGTCGTTGCCGCGGAGGAGCGTGGCGCCGGCGGTGACGTAGAAATTCGGTGAGAACTGGAGGTCGGCGCCGGTGGGGCGAACCTCCTGAGCGATCCACGTGTTCAGCGCCGAGTACGTGATCGTGTACCGCGACGTCCAGAGAGGGTCGGTGTTTTCGCGGGAAGTGGGCAGCCAGAAGTTGCCGAGACGGAGGCGCCATCTCGCGCTGTAGAAGTCGGCGTAGGCCTGAACGAGCCCGGCGCCCCGGCCGGTTGTATCTGAGGGTTCATGCCGTGCGACGCCGTCCGCGTGAAGAACGAGCCACGTCGTCGGCGTCCAGTCGATTCCGAGCTGCGCCACGTCGACGTTGACGATGCGCCGACTCGCGCTGCTCGCAGCGCCGACGTCGAAGCGGCCGTAACCCCCTTCAGTCCACGACGGCTGCGCCTTCACGTCGACGGCGCGGGCGCTGAGGAAGCCGTGAAACTGGATCGACGAGGTCTGCGCGAATACCGGCAGAGCCACCGCCCACACCACAACTGCGGCGAAACACCAGCGCATGGCTGAATTCTAGGTGTAATGGAGTGCGGGCGTCTCGCCCGCCTTTGCCGGCCGTCCCGCGGCCGGCAACTCTTTGCCGGAATAGAGCGACGAAGAAGCGATCCGGCGCGGGACGCCCGCACTCCTACATCTGCACGCGATCCAGCGCCGCCAGCAGCTCCCCGGCGTCCGCATAGCGTGCGTCGCGGTCCTTCTCGAGGCAGCGCATCAGAATGGCGTTGAGGCCGTCGCCGATGTCGGGCGACACCACGGGCTTGGCCTCCTCGGTCAGGTGAGCGGTCAGAACGGCGGTCAGCGATTGCGCATCGAAGGGCCGCCGCCCGCTCAGCATCTGGTACAGCAGCACGCCCATCGAATAGATGTCGGCGCGCGCGTCGAGCTGCTTCCCCTGGACCTGCTCGGGGCTCATGTAGTGGGGAGTTCCGATGATCAGCCCGGCGGCGGTGAGCGCGTCTACCGATTCGGTGAGCCTGGCCACGCCGAAATCCATGAGCTTGACCTCGCCCCTGTGGTCGATCAGCACATTCTGCGGCTTGATGTCGCGATGGACGATCCCCTGCTCGTGCGCCGCCTGCAGGCCGCGACAGATCTGTCGTGCCGTGCCGATGGCGACGCGCGGCGGCATGCGGTGATCGGGCGCATCGCCGAGGCAATCCGCGAGCGTGTAACCGCGGACGAATTCCATGCTGATGAAGTACACGCCCGCCGCTTCGCCGTAGTCGTACGTGCGGACGACGTTCCGGTGCGTGATCTTTCGCGCGAGCCTGATCTCCCGCTTGAATCTCTCCAGCTCCTCGGGTGACCGCTGCAGGGCCGTGCGGGGCAGAGTCTTGATGGCCACCACTTCGTCGAGCTGTGTGTCGAGCGCTTTGTAGACGATGCCCATACCGCCGCGCCCGATCACCTGTTCGATGCGGTAGCGGTCCGCGAAAATCTCGCCTGCGCCGAACCCTTCCTCGTGCGAGACCAGCGGTGCGGGGTCAACGGCGTTGCCTAACAACATCGTCGCGGCGTTCGCGGCGATGCCGGTGCCGTCACGCCCGGGCATCTGAGCGGACGTAACGGATTGCGAATCGGCCGCCTCGCGCTCGCGAGAACGCAAGGCCATTGCCTGGTAAAGCTCCTCCAGCGCGGCCTTGTCACGCAACGCCCCGATCATCTGAGCGAACGAGCGGCTCAGTATTCCGACTTCGTCGCTGCCGCCCTGCGGCGGATCGACGTCGTAGTTTCCGGAGGTCACTGCCTGCGCCATGGCCGTCAACTCCACGATCGGCCGGGTGATGCGCTTGGCGCTGAGCCACGAGAAGACGAGCGCGAGCAGCAGCGCCGCGCCGCCTCCGGCGAACAGCGCGTGCTCGATCTGCCGGAACGGCAACAGCTCGCGGTCGAGCGAGCGAACGAATACAGCCGCTCCGACGGTCAGATGTCCTGCCGTGAGCGGTTCGCCCGTGACCACGTACGCGCTGCGATCGACCTGCACATCGGTCGTCGGCAGCGAACGCCCGCTGCGAAAAACCTGGCCGATGTCGCGCAGCTGCTCCACGTGAACGGTCGGCGCATTCGTGGAGCGCGCCACCACCACCGTGTTGGAAACGAGTTTCGGCGAGGCCAGGAACATCACCCCGGCCCTGGCCGAGTCGGCGATGCGCGTGGCGAATGTGTCGTCGATCGCGTATGCATTGACGAGATAGCCGATGCGGACGCGGTTTGCGCCGGCGGCGATCGGCACCACCGCCGCGTGGTACATGCGGTTGCCGGCGATGAGCACGCCCAGAGAACGATCGATCGAAGCGTCATCGACAATGTTGCGGACCAGCGGCGTCTCTTCGTAAAGATCTTCGCCGCGCGCGCTCGTGACGTTCGGGTCGTCGGTGCGCGCCAGAACACGGCCCTGGTCGTCGAGCAGCATCAGCAGATCGCTTCCGAACGATTCCTTTCGCTGGCTGAGCTGGTCGAGGATGCTGACCAGGTCGGGCGGCTGCGGTGCGACGGCGGCAGCCGTGGCGCCGCCAGTCTGGCCAGGCGCACTGTTCGAGGTCCCGAGGTTCTTCTGGATGTAGGCGACGAAATTCGAGTCGCCGCCCACGATTTGCGCGGACAGAGTGAGCCGCTGCAATCGCTGGAGCTCGAATTCCCGGAACAGTTTTGCGGCGCTGGCGATCGATTCGTCAACCGTTGCGCGCGCGATCTGGTCGGCGCGTTCGACGGTGACGGCGATCGAGATTCCGACCACGATCACGATCAGCATCGCAGTCGAAAGGAACAGCTTCAATACCAGCGGCACCGATGCGCGTTCGGCCGGCGCTGGTTTCCGCAGGGGCTGAAAGGGTGTGTTCGGCGTCGCATCGGCAGCCGGAACATCGATCGTCGGCGCCGTCATGATTGCTAGTAGTCGCTGGAAGTGGGCGGCGCGTACGGCTTGCCGAACTTGTTCATGTGCCCGGTGGCGCGCAATCCGCGGCTGTCGAGCGTGATGGACAGATCCGAAACGCCTGACGGGGACACCTCGACCGGGCCGAGAAGCGCGGTGCCGCCGACCTCGTTCCAGACGACGGCGTCGTATCTTCCCGGCTGAACGTCCGTCAACGCGAACGTGCTGTCCGGCGCGATGAACGCGTAGTACGGCGTCGACATCACGTGGATGACCGCCGACATGTTCGGGTGGACGTTGCAGTAGACGTTCACGATGCCGGGCGTGGTGAACGTGTGCGACTTGCCGACGCCGCTGCGGTATAGACCGAGGTCGAAATCGTTGCCGGACGACATCGAGAAGAGGTTGTGCGAGATGGGATCCTCGTTCGGGAAAACGACCGTCGATCCGGCGGGAACGACCAGGACGTGCGGGATGAGCGTCTTCCCACGCGTGGTCATCTCGAAGGAAGCGGCCGGCCGCCGCGAGGTGTGAGTGTTGCCGACGGGCTCGAGCCACACGACGGTTTCCTTGACCACGGGATGCTGTCCGCGTTTCGTGAGGAAGCCGATTTTGCCGCTCACGGTTGCCGCGGCCAGCTCGCCCGCCGCGAGCGCACACACGCACACAGCGACGAGAAGTCGTTTCATTTCAGTTATCTCCGGCGAGGGGAAAGTCTAGCATATCGATTCTTTTCTGCCATCTGCGTATGCCACGGATCAATCGTCTCCGGTCGTTGGACGGCGCGAGAAGAGATCCGTGAACGCGGGTGGGATCGGATTGGGGGTCAGATCCAGTGCTGTCCAAGGCGCAAATCGCGAAGCCACCGTAGGGCACGGCTGCGCCGTGCCGAACTTCGTTGTTCGTCGCGACACGGCTCAGTGATGACCGCCCACCCATGGGGGTTCGTCACGGCGCAGCCGTGCCCTGTCTACGGCAGTCGCACGCGCTGCGAAAACGCTGCTAATGAACCTCTGCAATTCGAATGTAGGGACGCGCAGCAGCGCGTCCGCAGTTCCGGTGGGCGGAGGGCCGACGAGAGTTGCGGACGCGCTGCTGTGCGTCCCCACAGGCAAATGCGATCAGACCAGCCAGGGCGCATAATGGCCGCGCCGTCCTCATCGCAATGTGGTGGCGTAGTACGGCATTCGGAGGAATGCATGCGCCCGCTCGTATTCGTCTGGCCCTACGCGCTCGTTTTCTGGCTGGTCCTGCTATGGGCGTTCACGCCGGAGTTCATGATCATCTCGCGCGCGAGACAGAGGGCGGCTCAGCCCACATCGAAGGACGACGGCTCGATGCGCGTCATCATGCTGGGACAGTGGATCGGGATGCTGCTCGGCTTTTCGGTCGCGTTCGCGAGGCCGCTGCGCGTCCCGACGAGCGCCGCTCTTCCGATCTTCTTTACCGGGATCGCAACACTCGTCGCGGGCAGCCTTCTTCGCCGCCATTGCTTCCGTCAACTCGGCGAGTACTTCACCGGCGACGTTCAGGCGCGTCCCAATCAGCCGGTCATCGACCGCGGCGCGTACCGGTGGGTGCGCCATCCCTCTTACACGGCGGGCATTCTGATGTTCGCCGGCATCGGGCTGGCCCTCGGCAACTGGGCGAGCCTGTTCCTTCTCGTGTTCAGCGCCGCTGTCGTCTACGCGTACCGCATCAAAGTCGAAGAGCGTGCGCTGGTCGCAGAGCTTGGTGAGCCGTACGTGGCCTACATGCGGTCGCGGAAACGCCTCGTGCCGTTCATTCTGTAGGACTGATCGATTGAGCAACAGTCCGCACCGCAGTTAGATCGTCGCGAAAAGAGTGACCACTTCAGCCACAGAAGCGAGGAGATGCGTATGCGGCTCGCGCTCCAGGAGCTCGCGGTCGTGCGCCCCTGAGAGAACTCCGATGTTCCATCGAACGCCGGCGTTAGAGGCAGCCTGCAGGTCCAGGATCGTGTCGCCGACGTTCGCAACTCTGTGAACATCGCTCGCGCCCGTCGCCTCCATTGCGTGGAAGATCAAGTACGGAGCTGGACGTCCGCGCGGCACGTCGTCGCCGCACACGACGGCATCGACCATTCCATCACCCCACCCGAGAGCCCCGAGCAGCAGCCCTGTCGTTTCCCTGTCGAAGCCTGTGTTCAGCGCGACCCGCACGCCGCGTTTCCGAAGAGCACGGAACGCCAGCTCCGCCCCGGCCATCGCCCGTACACCCCCGGATGCGTATCGCTCCGCCAGGTGTGCGCGGAATGACTCATACGCTTCCTCAGCAAGGCGAGACTGTTCCGGTCCCGGCGGAATGAGGCGAAGGATCGCTTGACGTTTGGACGAGCCACGCACGCCCTTTATTTGCTCGGGTGTGAGCACGATCCCCTGACCAGCCAGAGCGTGAGCAAATGCCTCCGGTACCTCGCCGCGGTCTTCCACGGTCGTTCCGGCAATGTCGAATATGACTAATTCGAGCTCCTGCATTTGACTCCTGTCTGCTCCGGACCCCTGCAAGATAGCGGAGGTGGCGGCGGCATTGCACGGCAGAGACTGGCCGCCGGGTCCGGCCCGCGGTCGCCTGAGGCTGGGCGACCGGACGCATCCTCGAGCGCATCGAGGACAGAAGGGAGAATTTCATGGCCAGTGAGACCTATCACGAAGCGCTGGAGCTCTTGTCGGTCGAGACGCAGGAGATGCACCGTTCACTCGTCAGCCTGATGGAGGAGTTGCAGGCAATCGACTGGTACCAGCAGCGCGTCGACGCGTCTGCCGATCCGCAGTTGAAGGACGTGCTGATGCACAACAAGAACGAAGAGATCGAGCACGCCACGATGCTGATGGAGTGGATCCGGCGTCACAACGACCACTTCGACCAGATGATGCGGAGGTACCTGTTCACCAAGCAGCCGATCACCGCCATCGAGAAGGATGCCGCGGCACCGGCACCGGCAGGATGAATGAAGATGCAAAAAGCGCGACCTCGCGGTCGCGCTGAGTTGTTGACGTGTCTGGTGGAGCTGAACGGGATCGAACCGATGACCTCCTGAGTGCGATGCCCCCCTGGAAGCGGGTCGGGCTAATCGGTCCCCGTCGTGATGGCGCGCGCGATGAAGTCCAGATCGGCGAGGCGGCCCGATTGCAGCGCGATCGCACCGGGCAGATCCGCGGCCGTGCGGAAGTCCTCGAGTGCGGCGGCCCCCAGCACGCAGGACGCACTGAACAGCTTCAGCAGTCGCGTCGGCACCGACAGCGCCACGT
>JADGOA010000145.1 GCA_017883215.1 Thermoanaerobaculia bacterium
GATCGCCTGCATCTGGATGGTGCCCCAAAGCTGATCGCAATTCGTCCCGCCGGCGACGTCGATGTGGTGGAACGTCATCGTGTTCGACACGATGAGTGCGACGGGCGAGGCGCTCTTGGTCAGGTCGTTGCCATTGCAGCCGAGCATCAACACCATGCCGGCCAGAACGAATCGAATCCACTGTTTCGTCTTCATGCACCCTCCACGCGCCTGAGTCATCCGCACGTCCTCCACTCCACCCTACGTACCCCGGATAATCCGCGGCGTAATGAAGATCAGCAACTCGTCATGTGTGGTCGAGATGTTGCGACTCTTGAACAGATTTCCGATAACCGGGATCTCATGCAGAAACGGAACCCTGCTCTGCGCGTCGTTATCCTTGACCTGATAGATGCCGCCGATGACTGCCGTGCCGCCGTCGCGGACCATCAGCCGCGTCCTGGCACTGCGGGTCGACAGCGGCGTCCCCGCCGCCCCTTCGATTGCCAGACCGGTCGTCGGCTCGTTCTTCTGAACGGCGATGTCCATGATCACCGTGCCGGCCTCCGTGATCTGGGGAGTGACGGACAGCCGCAGCGTGGCGTCGACGTAAGTGACGGTGGTGGTGAAGTTCACGCGCGTCTGATACGGAATCTGGAAGCCGCTCTGGATTTCGGCGGCCTGGTTGTCCTGAGTCGTCACCTTCGGCGCGGAGATGACCTTGACCAGGCCTTCAGACTCGGAGGCGTTGAGCGCGAAATCGAGGTTGAACGTGCCAAGGACGTCGGTGAGCGAAAGACTGAGTAGTGGGTTGCCGCCGCCAGAGAAGTTGAACGGCCCGCCGGTGTAGCCGACGCGGTTCGGGAAAATCAGCCCTGTTCCGTTGCCGAGGGCCGGATCGAGCGCCCCCTGGAATCCCCACTGGAAGCCGTACTGCTGCGTGAACACCTTCGACGCTTCGACGATGCGCGCCTCGATCATGACCTGCCGCGTCGGCATGTCGACGGTCTCGATCAGATTGCGCAGCACCGCCAATCCCTGGGGAACCTCGCTGACGATGAGCTGATTCGTCCGCTGGTCGACGATGATCCTGGCGCGCGTGGACGCGAGCTGCGTCGCCAGAGCCTGGACTTCGGTCGCTCGTGCGTAGGAAAGCTTGAACACTACGGTCATCAGGGGAACGTTGAGGCGGTTCTCCTCTTCCAGCTTCCGCTGGGCCGTCGCTTCCGTGGCGATGCGATCGATCGTGCCGATCCGCATCACGTTCCCTTCGAGGACGTACGTGAGGTTGTTCTGCCGCAGGATCAACTCGAGAGCCTGGTCCCACGGAACATCCGTGAAGTTGACCGTGACCACCCCGTTCACGTTCGGATCGATGGCGATGTTCAGACCGGTCAACTCGCCGAAGGTGCGGAGCACGTCCTTGAGATCGGCGTCTTTCAGATTGAGCGAGATCGGTTCGCCGTTGTAGACCTTTTGCGTACCACTGAGGGTACGGCCGCCGGGCGTGCTGGAAAGAACCTGCGCACCGCTATGACTCATGTCCGTCGCAGCGGGCGTCTCGAAGACGTTTTCGTTCGTCGGCGCAGTGGTCGCCACTCCTCTGCGGGTGGTCGTGCGAGTCGTGGTTGGCGCCGTCTGTCCGCCGGGAGAGGTAATCTTCGCCTTCGCCCTGCGCGGGGTAGCCGTCTGCTCCGGCATTCTCCACGCGGCGTTCTCGGCCACGACCGGTACCTGGGAGGGAATGTCGGCGGGAGCGGAGGCGCTGCTGGCCCGCGTTGCGGCGGGCTTGGCTGGCTCTGTCACGACGACGGACGCCGTCGAAGGCGCCGTCACCGGCGTGAGCTTCGGTGTCTGGGCTGCAACGATCGATTCAGCGCCGAAGACGACGCGCAGATGGTCGCCTTCGTCGACGACTCTGTACTCGGACTTCCGGGCCAGGTCGACGACTATGCGAGCGACAGGATCGGGAGCGCCCTTGAACTGGCCGACGCGAACGCTCTTCACGAGGGGGTCGGCAACGTTGATGTTCGGTTTCGCCACCGCATTCCTGAGGCCGTCGAGATCGATGACGAGGCGTGCCGGGGCGTCGAGCATGAAGGCCTTGTACTTCATCGCTCCGTCGCCTGTGATGGTCAGCTGGAACGAGGAGCCGTAGCCGCTCGTCTCGACGCGCCTGACGCTCCTGGCCTGGGTTCTCACGGCCGGCAACGGCTCGACCGAGGCCACCGGCTCGACCACGGCGGCGTGAGCAGGCTCGGCGATCGGCTCGACGTGCGGCACCTCAGTGCTGTGCTCGGCCACGGCCGTTGCAGCAGGCACGGGAGCGACCGGCGGAGCCGGGATGTTGACGATGATGGCGTTGCCGGCGACGGCGGTCTGCAGGGAAGCGGGCTGGGACAGCCGGAACGTCACGCGTGTGAGGCGCGTCCCCATCTCCACCGCTTCTTCCGCGGCGACGGACGCGACACCGGCCGGGAGGCTGGCCGGGACAGCGAGATGGGCGCCCTTCGTGGTCGCGGCAAGATCGACGACGAATACGTCGGGTGCTGGGCTGTACGAGGTGTACGCCGGTGTGCCACTGGTCCGCAACACCACTCGCGACGCATCGACATCGATGGCCGTGAGCGACGTCCCCGCGACGGTCGGAGCGGTGCCTTTCGGAGCATCCGCTTTGTGTCTGAACCACGAAGCATTCGCGGCATCGAGGCTCACCACGAGAACGGACGCCATCAGCAGGATTCGCTTGGCTCTTCGCATACTTCCCACCTTCACCATCTCACAGCCCTCCCACGCATCCCCTGCACACCCAGCTATTTCTTGGCCGCTTCGGGCGCGATGTCTTTCACGACTTCGCGGTAGCGTTCGATCCGCGTCGGGTCGTTGACCTCCTGCCGGAATACGACGGAGGAGTTCGTTATGCGTATGACTTCACCGTCGAGGACTTTGTCCCCGACTCGGATGAGATAACCCTTGTTGTCGGGCGCGTTCACCATGGCCACGAGCCCCTGCCTGGTCTTCAGCACGCCCTGGAGCTTGAGCTCGTCGACGAGGAAACCCGGAACGCCCGGTGGCCGCTGCCCCGGCTGGAGGACCTGCTTGGGACCGATGAGCGACTGGAACGGATCGCGCCGCCCCTGCGGATCATAGCGGTACGTGTCGGCAGTCGACGGTTCTTCGAGAATCTCCTGCAGGGTCTGCTGCACGTTTCCAGTGGTCGTGGTCGCAGCCGTCCCAGCGGTTGTGGTGGTCACGGTCGCCGGCGCGGCGGGCGCGCCCCCCGGCCGTGAGGGAGTCTGTGCCACGACCGCGGCAACGGCGGCGAGCACGAAGAGAAGCGAAGGAGCCATCCGCGAGATCTTCATCACTCCGCCGACTCCTTCGCCGCGCCACCGGGCTTGGCGGCGGGTTTGGCGCCTTCCACCTTCGCCTGCGGCTCGACGTATACGAAGGTCTTGGCAACGAAATCCGCCGCGATGGTCTTCTCGACCTGCGCGGGCAACCCTTTGATGTTGATCTGCTCGACGTTCATGATGCGGGAGAAGTTGCCGAGGCGGTTGAAGAGAATCGCCAGGCCGTGGTAGCGGCCAGTCACTGAGACCTGGATCGGCCATTCCGCGTATGGATCACCGCTCTTGGGACTCGAGAGTTTCGGGAACGTCAACTTCTTCAGATCGAAGTCGCCCTGGTCCACCAGAGCCTTGATCTTCTGGATGATCTCTTCCGTATTGCGGGTCGAGGGGAGGATGCGCCGCAACTTCTCGAGCTCGATCTGCAGCCTCTGAACCTCGGCCCGGAACTGCGGGAGCTTTCTCTCGGCCGCGCGACCCTGCTCGATCTTCTTGTCGAGATCGGCGATCTGCGTTTCGTCGGCTTTGATCTTGTCCGTGCGCGGAGTGATCACGTACATGTACGTCGCGCCGACGATCAGAGCGGCGAGCAGGGCGCCAATGCCCAGGCCCCAGTAGATGGGTTTGTCGTTGAGTGTGAACGCCATCGCCCGCTCCCCTACTTCTTCGCCCCACCGGTCGTCGAGGCCGTCCCGCTCGTGCTCGTCGCCCCTGCCGTCCCGGTCGCGGCGGCTGGTGCGCCCGGAACCTTCGGCGCGTAGCTGAAGGCGAACTCCATGTTGAACGAGTAGACCGGTGGAATGAGGGTCACCTGCGTCACGTCACCGACGCTGGGCTCCTCGAAATACGGATCGTTCTTGATGTTCGCGACGAAGTTCGCAATCGCGTTCGGGTTCAGTCCGCGGCCGGACAGCGTGATTTTCGTGGCAGCCATCGCCATGTTGTCGAGCCACACCAGGTCAGGAAGGTCCTGGCTGATGCGGTCCATCACGCGAACCGGTCCCTTCTGGTTCTGCTTGAGCTGATTGATCAGGTCGATGCGTTTCTGCAGGTTGTCTTTCTGCTCCTGGTAAGCGGCCACGTCCTTGATGATGGTCTCCAGCCGCTCCGCGTCCTGCCTGCGCGTGCGCACCTGCTCGTCGCGCTCGTCGAGCTTGCGCTGGACCAGCAACCACCACCCGCCGGAAACGACGACCCCGATGACCAGGAGCCCGATGATGAAGATGTTGTTAAGGTTGCCGGACACGCCCGCTACTGCACCAGCCGCAGTTGCCGCCGGCGCCCCGGCTGCTCCGCGGACCGCCCGCCCCTCCCGCACCAAATTGATCTTGATCAAGCGTCCCCCAACTTCCGTATGGCGAGACCGACGGCAACCGCCATACTCGGCGCAATCTCGGCCAGCTCCTCGGGGTTGAATTCGCTCTCGTTGACGGTCACCTTCCGGAACGGATCCATCACCGTGACGGCGATGCCGAACTTGTCGCGCAGAATGGCGTCGAGGTTCAGGACACCCGAGCCGCCGCCCGCCAGGACGATCTCGTCCACGCGATCAGCGCCCGATGTGGCGGTGAAGAAGTCGAGCGTCTTCCTCAACTCGCCGGCGAAATCCTCGGAGACGGAGTTGAGAATCGGGATGACCTGCTGGATGGTGTAGTCGCCGACTGCATGCCCGCGCTTGAGCTCTTCCGCCTGGTCGAAAGAGAGGCTGAGCTCACGCTGAATAGCATCGGTGTACTGGTTGCCGCCGAACGTTATGTCACGCCAGAACAGCGAGTTGGAGCCGGACAGAACGTTGACGTTGGTCACCGAGGCGCCGATGTTGACCAACGCCAGGACTTTGCCTTCCTCCACCTCGTAATTCGTCTCGTAGCAGTTCTGCAAGGCGAAGGCGTCGACGTCGACCAGGACCGGAAGCTTGCCGGTCTGGCTGATCACCGAGGTGTAGTCGTTGATTTTCTCTTTCTTGACGGCGACGAGGATGACGTCGATGTTGTCCCCCGACCCGGGGCTGCTCAGCGGTACGTAGTCGAGGTTGACGTCGTTGATATCGAATGGGATGTACTGCTCGGCTTCCCATTGGATCGACTCGGCCAGCTCTTCCGGGGACATGGCCGGAAGACTGATCTTCTTGATAATGACCGAGTGACCCGACAAAGACGTCGCATAGTTGGAATTCTTGACGTTTTTCTCGGTGTTGAGCTTCGAGATCGTCTCCACGACCATGGACGAGTCCATGATCGAGCCATCGACGATCGCTTCCGGAGAAAGGCGCTCGATCCCGAGTTTGACGAGCGAGAAAGCTCCGCCCTTTTTCTCCTTCAGCTCGACAAGTTTGACTGCTGAGGAGCCGATATCAAGGCCAACAACGTTTTTGCTCTTTGAGAAGAACACCGCTCACCCCATCCATCTCACACTCACTTCTCGTTGGCTCCGGTGATGAAAGGTGGATCGAAATTACAACCTTTTATGAGAGGTGTCAACTCTACAGAATTTAGATAAGTGGAACGCTTACGCGCGTTTGCCGCGTTTCAGCCGTGCAGCGGTTGCACATGTTTCGGAGCAAGATTACAATCTGCGCCTTTCGCGTTATTTGAGGGAGTCTCAACATGGCAAAAATGTGTGAAGTCTGCGGCAAGGCCCCCGTGTTCGGTAACCGGGTCAGCCACGCCCACAATGTATCGAGCCGCCGCTGGATGCCGAATCTGCAGCGCGTCCGAGTCATGGTCGGAAGCGCTGTGAGGCGCATGACGGTGTGCACCCGCTGCATCCGTACGGGCGCAATCAAGAAAGCCGCGCGCTAGAAATCGTTTCAACCGCACCAAACCAGCCGCTACGCGAAGCCCGGCCGGGCAGCGCGTAGCGGCTTTTTTAGTCCTGAGTCCTGAGTCCTGAGTCCTGAGTGGGTCTGCGCCCGTGGCCGGTGCCACTCAGGACTCAGGACTCAGCACTCAGGACTTGGGCGGGTGGGTGGGTCAGGCGATAGCGTGGCGGCTGATGTTGTACTTCCGCTCGACCTGCAGCACGCCGTCGAGGCTGCCGATGGTTCGCGTCACCCGCTCGAGGTGCTTGAGGTCCGCAATCTCCAGAACGAGATCTGTGGTCGCCTTTCCCTCGCTGCTGCGGCTCTCCATCTGCCGGATGTTCGTCTTCAGGTTGGAGATGGCGGAGATCACTCGGGCCAGGATTCCCTGCCGGTCGTCCATCACGACCTCGAGCTCGACCTGGTATTGCGGCGACTGGCGCTGGTCGGCCCATTCGACCTCGATCTCCCGATCGGGGTTGAACATCAGGTTCTTGATATTCGGACAGTTGGCGCTGTGGACGGCGACGCCTTTGCCACGAGTGATGTAGCCGACGATGGCCTCCCCGGGCAGCGGATTGCAGCACTTCGCGAGGTAGGTCATCAGGTCGTCGTAGCCCTTGACCTTGATCGTCGCCGACGACCCGAATGGGAAGATCCGCCGGACGGCCTGCTGAATCGGACCGGGCGGCTCGTGTGGCTTCTCCTTGTCGTTATCGGCAGCGAAGCGCTCGACGAGGTTGCGGGGCGAGACCTTGCCGTAGCCGACGTCGGCATACAGGTCGTCGAGTTTTGCCAGCCCGTATTCCGAAAGGACGCCGTCGAGCGCGTTTTCGGCGACCAGCTTCCGCCACTGTACCCGGTAGCGTTTCGCTTCGCGCTCGACGAGCTTCCGGCCGAGCTCGATGGAGCGGTTCTTCTGCTCGCCATTGAGCCAGTGCCGGATCTTGTGCGCCGCACGGGAGGTGGCGACCATGCTCAGCCACTCGCGGCTGGGCGTCTGGGTCGCGCCGGTGAGGATCTCGACGATGTCGCCGTTGCGCAGCGGCGTGCGCAAGGCCATGAGCTTGCCGTTGACGCGCGCGCCGACGCAGCGGTGGCCGACGTCGGTGTGAATCCGGTAGGCGAAATCGAGCGGCGTCGCTCCGCGGGGAAACGCGAACACATCGCCCTTGGGGGTGAATGTGTAGACCTCGTCCGGATAGAGATCGATTTTCAGCGAGTTCAGGAAAACGCGCGGATCCTTGATCTCCTGCTGCCATTCCACGAGCTGCCTCAGCCAGAGGAAGCTCTTGTCATCTGGATGGGCCCCCACCCGCCCTTCCTTGTACTTCCAGTGCGCTGCGATGCCCTGTTCGGCGATCAGGTCCATCTCCCGCGTGCGGATCTGCACCTCGAATGGCTGGCCCTTCTCCGCGACCACGGTCGTATGGAGCGACTGGTAGAAATTCGGTTTCGGCATGGCGATGTAGTCCTTGATCCGTCCGGGGACGGGGCGCCACATCTGATGGATGATGCCGAGACACGCGTAGCAGTCCTTGACCGAGGTGGTGATGATGCGGAAGGCAAGGTAGTCGTACAGCTGGCCGATATCGATCTCCTGCCGGCGAAGCTTCGACCAGATCGAATGCATCGACTTGACCCGGCCGTAGACGTCGCCGGCGATCTCGTTGTCGCTCAATTTGCTGTCGAGCGTCTCCTTGATCCGGTCGACCACGTCGCCTGACACTGCCAGCTTCTCGCTCACGGCCTTGCTGAGCTCGTCGTACTCGCGCGGGTGCAGGTGTCGGAAGGAGAGGTCCTCGAGCTCGTGCTTTACGCGCCCCATGCCGAGGCGATTGGCGATCGGCGCGTAGATCTCCATCGTCTCTTTCGCCACGGCCACACGGCGTTCCTCGGGGAGGTACTGCAGCGTCCGCATGTTGTGGAGGCGGTCGGCGAGCTTGACGAGCACGACCCGCAGGTCCGAGACCATGGCCAGCAGCATCTTCCGGAACGTCTCGGCCTGTTGTTCTTCCCTCGAGACGAAGTTGTACTTCGAAATCTTCGTCACCCCGTCGACGAGCTCGGCCACGTCTTCGCCGAACATCCGCTGCAGCGTTTCCTTGGTGGTGAGAGTGTCCTCGAGCACGTCGTGAAGCAGTCCCACGGCGATGGAGGTCTCGTCGAGACGCATCTCGGAGAGGATGTAAGCGACGTTGAGCGGATGGACGAGGTACGGCTCACCGGAGCTGCGAACCTGCCCACGGTGCTCGCGGGCAGAGAAGATGTAGGCCTTCTGCAGCAACTCCTCATCGAAGTCGGGCTTGTAACTCTCGACCTTGTCGAGGATGTCTTCGAAACGGATCATCGCCGCCTATTGCAACAAGAGAGTCATCGTAGCAGCTTCCTTTGAGGGGGCGCGTGGTGGTTGGCCAGCCTTACCCAGTTACTCAGTTGCTCGGTTGCTCGGTTGCTCAGTTGGTTCGGCGTGGTCGGCGAATCTCGCCAACTGAGCAACTGAGCAACTGAGTAACTGAGTAACTGAATAACTCCGTAGCTCAGTCCGCCATCCCACCCCTACTCGCCACTCGCTACTCCCTCGACAGTGGTGTGCCTCTTGCTCAGCAGCGG
>JADGOA010000146.1 GCA_017883215.1 Thermoanaerobaculia bacterium
CGGCTGGGAATCGTCTGCAATCCCAGGACGATCTGCGACGCCACGACGATCGGATCGACGCCCAGCCACGGATAGGCGCCGTGAGTCTGTTTCCCGAGCACGCGGATCTTGAAGGAATCGACCGCTGCCTGCTGCGCACCGGGGCGGAAGGCGATCGTGTTCAATGCGAAACGGGAGCCGACGTGCAGGCCGAAGATGGCCTCGACTTTCGGATCGTCGAGCGCTCCCTCTTTCACCATCAGCTCGGCGCCCCCTTCCTCTCCTTCGGGCGCCCCTTCCTCCGCGGGCTGGAAGATGAACACGACGGCTCCGGGGATCTCCTCGCGCACGCCACTCAGAACTTCCGCGACGCCGAGGAGAATCGCCACGTGCGCGTCGTGCCCGCAGGCGTGCATCACGCCGACTTCGTGGCCGTTGTAGGTCGTCCGCACTTTCGACGCGAACGGGAGCCCTGTCTCCTCGGTCACCGGCAGCGCGTCCATATCGGCACGCAACGCCACGACACGGCCGGGCCGGCCGCCTCGAAGAATGCCCACGACCCCGGTGTGGGCGACGCCCGTGCGGGTCTCGATGCCGAGAGTCTCCAGACGTTCGGCGATGAGCTTGGCGGTGCGGAACTCGCGATTGCCGAGCTCGGGATGTTCGTGGATGTCGCGGCGGATGGCAATCACCTTCGTCTCGACGCGAGCCGCCGCCTGATCGATGCGTGAGGAAAGGGTTTCTGGATGGGTGTTGCTGGAAGGCATTCGGGTCTCCTGGGGCGCGGAGTGTACCGGAATGCGGAGCTGCGCACCCTCCGGGGGGAGACCTGCAGGGACGCGCAGCAGCGCGTCCCTACAGCCGTCGAGTTACCGAGGGCGGGTGGAGAGCGGACATTCTTGTCCGTCGGCTTACGAGCAGCGTGGCTGGCGCAAGCAATCGGCGATGCACGGCCACCCGGCGGCCGGACAAGAATGTCCGCTCTCCACATACCGGTGACTCTTGAGACAGTCTCTGCAGCGCGTCCGCAGCCCCGTGCGCGGGCGGAGGACGAGAGTTGCGGACGCGCTGCTGCGCGTCCCTACAGGTCATTGGAGGTAGCTCACAGTTTCACGAGCTCGACACGCCGGTTCTTCGACCGGCCTTCGTCGCTGGTGTTGCCGGCGACCGGCTGGGTATCTCCGAACCCTCTCGCGGTCAGGCGGGGCGCGGCGATACCGTGCCCGACCAGCCAGCTCTTGACGGCTTCTGCGCGCGCCTGCGAGAGCTTCGCATTGGCGTCCTTCGCGCCGACGTTGTCGGTGTGCCCACCGATCTCGATCTTCCAGGCGGAGTTCTTCTGCAGAAGTTTAGCGACTTCCGCCAGCGTCGCTTCGGACGAAGCGGTAATCGTCGCTTTCCCGGTGTCGAACAGAATGCCGTAAATCGCCGCGCGGCCGGTGGCGTTGATCTGCCGCTCGAATTCGTCGGCGCCAGCTTCCATCGACTGCTCCATCTCCTTCGCTCGGACGATGGTCTGCGTGTAAGAAGGCGTGCCGCCGTTGTTCCAGGTCTCCACGTGCACCCAGAGGCCGCCCTTGTGCGCGGTGACCATAGGCTGATCGTTGCCACCCTTGCCGGAGTAGACGACCGTGAACGCCGCCCGCTTCAACGCTGCTTCGGCGTTGCGCGCGATCTGCAGCAGAGAGTTGGTCTCGGCGCATTCATAGGTGATGACTTCCTTCGCGCCTTCGACGGTCTTGGTCTTGTAGTCGCCGACCTGCTCGTCCCACGCCGTGCGGAAGTCGAATGCGTCGAAGTCCTTCTTTTCGCATTCGGTGATGTTGCACGAGGACATGCGGGAGAGGACCGTGGAATCCTTGCACCTTTCGGCATCCTCAGCGGCAACGAGTGGCGCCGCGACCATGGCAGCGGCCGCGAGCAGTACGAGAAGTCTGTTCATCCGGTAGCCTCCTGAATGATTTCGAGGAGGCCACTCCAGCACTATTGCCGCACGATGTCTGTGCGCAATGCTTCAGCCTTCTGTAACAACTCGTCGAACATCGTCACTGCGCCATGGCGCTCAGGTCGCTGATCGGGCGCACCACTCCCGCGCGGACGACGGAGCGGATCTTCCGGAAATTCGCGACGTCGCTGGAGGGATCGCCGCCGAGGATGAGGAGATCGGCGTCCTTGCCAGGCTCGATCGTGCCGGTCGATTTCTCGAGCCCCATCGCGCGTGCGGCGATGAGCGTCGACGAGGTGACGATCTGCATCGGCGACATTCCGGCTGCCTGCATCGCTTCCATCTCGCCATAGATGGCAGGGCCGTGCAGCGTCAGCGGGTTGCCGGCGTCGGTACCCGTGGCGACGGGGATGCCGGCGGCGAGGAGTCGCTTCAGATTGGCCGCCGCCATCGTTTCGGTTGCGGTGGTCCGCTTGTCGCGCGCGGCGACGGTCTCCGGTTTGACGAGCGCGGGATCGAGCGTGGCGGTGGAGGCGACTTTGGCGAGCGTGGCGCGGTCGACGCAGTGATTCGGATCGTCGACCGCCGGCGGCTTCCGATCGACGACTGACTCGAACATCCGCACGTATCCGCGGCCGACGATCAGTGTCGGGATCAGGATCGTTCCGTTCTGTTTTGCCAGCGCGATGAACTCGTCGTCGACGGGGAGGTCCCAGACGCTGTGCACGAGGAGCTTTGCGCCGGCGCGGAGTGCTGCTTTGGCTTCGGCGAGGCCGGTGGCGTGCACGATCAGCGGCAGGTTGTGCTCGCGCGCGAAATCGCCGGCGGCTTTGACCGCGTCAGCCGACGCTGCGACCGGCAGGTCCGGAGGACGGACGATGTACCAGACCTTGATCGCTTTCGCGCCGTGCGCGGCGAGGTAGTCGACGCCGCTCTTCGCGGAGGCCTGGTCGTGCAGGTGAATGAACTGGCGCTCGGCCGGGAGGTTCAGCCAGTGATCGAGCGTCGAGAGCAGCGGCCCCGCTGCGGTGACGTGCGGCGCAGCCGTGTCGGTCGCGAAGCGCTCCGCGAGCCGGAGCGTCCATGCATATCCGCCGACGTCGAATACCGAGGTGACGCCCGAGCAGATGTAGGAGCGCGCGAAGCGTTCCGGATTCGACTTCAGCTCCGCTTCCACCTTCTCGTACGGATATTGCGCGCGCAGGTCGAGAGAGTCCGGACGGCCGTCGGCCCATCCGGTCTGCGAGAAATGCACGTGCGCGTCGATGAGCCCCGGCGTGACCCAGGCCCCTTTCGCGTCGACGACGGCAACGCCTTCCGGCACCTTGCACTGCGAAGCGGGTCCGGCGCATTCGATCTTTCCGTCGCGCAGGACGACGTTCGCATTCGGGACCGCCGCGCCGCCGCGGCCGTCGATCAACGTCGCCCCGACGATTGCTCGCGGCGGCGGAGGCGTCCCCGGCGGGGTGTCGATGGCGCCCGTCAGCGCGATCCGCCAGCCATCGGCCGTCCTGGCGAACAGCCGCTCGGAGATGCCGCGGTGCTCGTCGTTGCCGCTGTAGCGAACGCGGTAGCGGTACGTGCCGTAGACGAGGCCCGGCTGAATTCGCGTGAGGCGAAGGTCGGAGGCGTCCATCGTCTCGGGGTACGGTCCGCGTGCCTTCGCGAAATCGTCGTAGCCGGTGGTGAACCCGGTCGGCCCTCCGCGCACGAGTCGGTCGCTGTGCAGGTAGAGCGAGAGGTAAGCATCGCGATCCTTGTGGCGAATCGCATCGATGTTCTTCTCGAAGACGGCACGCGCAGCTGCGAGGTCGGCGGCCTCGTCGTCGGCGATGACAGGCAGAGTCAGGGCGCACGCGAGGAGCGTGAGGAGTACGGTGCGGATGGTTCGCATGGAGGAATTGTAGTCAGGTGATGGGTTCGATGTGAGGCGAACACCGCCTTTTGACAGCGGAGACAAGAGACGCGACGATCGTCGACTGCCGCCATGCGCATCGGACTGATCTCAGACACACACGGCCTTCTCCGGCCGGAAGTCCTCGACGCCTTCGCGCATGTCGATCACATTCTCCATGCCGGCGACATCGGCGGCGAGCGCGTTCTCGACGCGCTGCGCGATCTCGCCCCCGTGACTGCGGTCTTCGGCAATGTTGACGCGGAGATGGCGGAGAGCGGATGCGATGTGGCACAGACACTCTTGTCGGTGCCGCCACAGAAAGAGCCGGCAAGAGCACAGACAAGCGTGTCTGTGCCACATCGTCCGGGCTACGACATCGTCCGAATCACGATCGCGGATCTGAAAATCCTGATGACCCACGTTCTGCCGCGACCGAGCGCACCGTCGAAGCAGGTCACCGCGTCGCTCGAGAAGGACGGCGCGGAGGTCGTGATCTTCGGCCACAGCCATCTGCCGCACGATGAGCGCGTAGGCGGCGTCTGGTATCTGAACCCCGCCAGCGCCGGCCCGCGGCGCTTCGATTACCCCGTCAGCGTGGCCATTCTGGAGAGGCAGCGGGGCGGGTGGATCGCCTGGCACATCGCGCTTGATCACCGTTCCGTCACAGCGATACGTGATCGAATGAATCAGCTGCGGTGAAGCGAAATGTTGCGCCTACCGAGGTGAGCACGCCGCATGCTTATAATCCAAAGCGGATGGCTTTTCTCGAGACAAACGATCTTTCAAAAACCTACCGCGATGCCGCGGTCCCGGTGAAGGTTTTCGACAGTCTGAACCTGGTTGTGGACGAGGGGGAGATGGTGGCGGTCGTCGGTCCCTCGGGGATCGGGAAATCGACGCTGCTGCACCTTTTGGGGGGCCTCGACCGGCCGGATGGCGGCACGGTGAAAATCGAGGCGCGCGAGCTCACGGTGATGTCGAACGACGACCTGGCGCGCTTCCGGAACCGGAACGTCGGATTCGTGTTTCAGTTTCACCATCTCCTGCCCGAGTTCACGGCTCTGGAGAACGTGGCCATGCCGGGCTGGATCGGAAGATTCCCACGGGAGGAGGCGTTGAACAAGGCGGCCGCACTGCTTGCAGAGCTGGGCATGGAAGCGCGCTCGCAACACTTCCCCAATCAGCTCTCCGGCGGAGAACAGCAACGGGTTGCGATCGCTCGCGCGCTTCTGGTGGACCCGCTGCTTTTTCTCGCCGACGAGCCCACCGGCAACCTGGATCTCGAGACGAGCGAGAAGGTTTTCGATCTGATGCGCGAATGCCACCGCAAGCGCGGTCTCACATCCGTCATCGTCACCCATAACCCCGACCTGGCACGTCGCTGCGACCGAGTCTTCGAGATGAAGCAGCGATAGAATTGACTATGTTCGAAAAATACAACGAAAAGGCTCGACGCGCTCTGTTCTTCGCCCGCTACGAAGCATCAAAGCTGGGCTCCCGCGTGATCGAATCCGAACACATCCTGCTCGGTGTTCTCCGCGAAGGTGAAGAGACCATCAAGGAGATTTTCTCGCGCTTCAACGTGAAGGCCGAGCAGATCCGCCGCGAAGTCGAGGGCGACCGGCTCTTCGTCGACCGCATCTCCTCCTCGGCCGAGCTTCCTCTCTCCGAAGAATCGAAAAAAATCCTGGCCTACGCCGCTCACGAAGCGGAGTCGATGCTGCATCAATACGTTGGCACCGAGCACCTCCTGATCGGCATCCTGCGCGTCGAGTCCTCGACCGCCGCGCGCATCCTCACCGCCAAGGGCCTCAATGTCTACGGCGTCCGCGAAGAGACGATCTCCATTCTCAAGGAGCGCGAAGCCGACAAGCAGAAGAAGGAGCTGCCCTTCCTCGCCGAGTACGCTCGCGACCTGACGGCCATGGCCCATCAGTCGCAGTTCGATCCGCTGATCGGGCGCGAAAAGGAGGTGGAGCGGATCATCCAGATCCTCTCCCGCCGCACCAAGAACAACCCCATCCTCCTGGGCGAGCCGGGCGTGGGCAAGACCGCCATCATCGAAGGTCTGGCCCAGCGCATCGTGGACGGCAACGTGCCGTTGTTCATCGCCAACAAGCGCATCCTCTCGCTCGACCTGTCGCTCATCGTGGCCGGCACGAAGTACCGCGGGCAGTTCGAAGAGCGGCTCAAGGGAATCATCAAAGAGCTGAAGGAAAACCAGGACATCATCATCTTCATCGACGAGATTCACTCGCTGATCGGCGCGGGGTCGGCCGAGGGATCGCTCGATGCCGCGAACATCCTCAAGCCGGCGCTCTCGCGCGGCGAGATCTCCTGCATCGGCGCGACCACCATCCGCGAATATCGCCGCTACATCGAGAAGGACCGCTCGCTGCTGCGCCGCTTCCAGGCCATCAACGTCAACCCCCCGAACGAAGACGAGACCCTGCTGATCCTCGAGGGCGTGAAGGAACGCTACGAGGGCTTCCACAAGGTCAAGTACTCCGACACAGCCATCCGCGCGGCGGTGTACCAGTCCAACCGCTACATCACCGACCGATTCTTCCCCGACAAGGCCATCGACATCCTCGACGAGGCCGGCGCGAAGGTGAAACTGCGCCGTGTCGCCGACACCCAGAACCTCCGCCGGCTGGAAGCGGAGGTGCGCTCCCTGGTCAAGGAGATGAAGAAGGCCATCTCCGACAAGGACTTCGAAAAGGCGGTCTTTCTCCGGGAGCGCGAGATCGAGCTCAAGGAGGAGATCGAGCGCATCAAGCAGGAGCGCGAGTCCGTCGGCGAAGAGGAGATGGAGGTCACCAAGAAGGACATCGAAGAGATCATCTCTTCGTGGACCGACATCCCCGTGACGTCGATCGAAGCCGACGAAGCGGCCAAGCTGATCAACATGGAAGAGATCCTGGTGCGGCACATCGTCGGTCAGGACAAGGCCATCAAGGCCATCTCGCGCGCCATCCGGCGTTCGCGCCTCGGCGTCGCCTCCCCGAACCGGCCCATGGGCTCGTTCATCTTCCTCGGCTCCTCCGGCGTCGGAAAGACCGAAGTGGCGCGGCGCCTGGCCGAGTTCCTCTTCGGTTCCCAGAAGCGCCTCATCCGCTTCGACATGTCCGAGTACATGGAGAAGCACGCCGTGTCGAAGCTCATCGGCTCGCCTCCGGGATACGTCGGACACGAAGAAGGCGGGCAGCTGACCGAGCGCGTGCGCCGCAATCCCTACTCGGTGGTCCTGCTCGACGAGATCGAGAAGGCCCATCCCGACATCGCCAACATCCTCCTGCAGATTCTCGAGGACGGCATCCTCACGGATTCGCTCGGCAACCAGGTCGACTTCCGCAACACCCTCATCATCATGACCTCGAACCTCGGGACCCGCTTCCTCACCACCAAGGGGCACATGGGCTTCCGCGAGAAGTCGAGCGAAGGCGATCAGAAGGCCGCCGAGTTGATGATCAACCAGGAGCTGAAGAAGGAGTTCTCCCCGGAGTTCATCAACCGCATCGACGACATCATCATCTTCAACCCGCTCACCGAGACCGAGCTCCGCGAGATCTGCCGCCTGCTCGTCGACGACGTGAACCACGCCCTCCTGCACAAGAACGTGGCGATCGCCATCGACGATTCGGTCATCGATTGGCTCGTCAAGCGGGCCGCGGAAGAATCCAACTCCGGTGCTCGCCCGCTGCGCCGCGCCATTCAGCGCTATATCGAAGACGAGTTGTCGGAGTTCATCATCCGGCAGGAAGGGACCGTGCCCGAGCACATCGACTTCACCATGCAGGGAGAGGAAGTGCTTCTCATCCCGCGTGTGGAGCCGACCGGCGCACTGACACCGTAGAACAGCGAGTAGCGAGTAGCGGATAGCGAGTAGGAGACCACGTCTTCCGCTCGCTATTCGTGTTTTAGGGGTCACGCCTCGCCCGGCGGAAGACCGCCATTCGCGCATTTCTGATGGAGCAACCGCGATGTCACTCCTCTCCCGGCGGGAGAGGGCGATCCGCGCAGGACGAAACAGTCGCGCTGAGTTGGGTGAGGGGCGTGAATCTCGCGCAGATCGAGATTCACGCCCCTCACCCGGCCGCGCCCATCCTTCGTACAGCGAACGCTCAGCGTCGTGCCGGCGCGGCCACCCTCTCCCGAGGGAGAGGGGTGACACACTGCGCGATTCGCGCGATGGACTCCTGCTCGCTGCTCGCTGACGCTTCGAACCTACGGCTTCAGCAACGGCATCGCCAGGCTCGACCAGCTGTCACCGGTGACGTTGTCGACCGACGAGGCGTACGCGACCCAGACGTTCGTTGGCGGCGGCGACGGTGCGCCCTGCGGTGCCCACGGATTCCGCGGCGTAACGGTGACCTGTAGAACGTGCGACGGCATGTCCTGCAGCCGGACCTGGAGCATGCTCATCGGCGGAACCGTCAGCATCGTCTGGACAGGCATGAGCGTCGAATAATCCGTGCTCTGCACGATGTCGAACGTCCGAAAGAACGAGGTTTCGAGATTCACGATGCCGACGTTCGTGCGATAGCGGTCATCGATACGCTGACCGAGGATGATCACCTGGGACGAGGGGCTGATCGCGGCGACGGGGACGACTGGAAATGTCTGCGAGACGGTGCCGGTCGATCCGGGTTGCGGTGACCAGATGCGCGCGGTGGCAAAAAGAAGCGCGCTTGCGTCGAGGGCGTTCGCCGAGGTGACGCCGGTGATGAGGATCGCGCCGAGGCCGGTCTGCTGGAGGTAGTTCGTGGTGAAGTCCTCGGAGGCGATGCCGCCGTGTGCCGGGATGGTGATGGTGACGGGCATCGGCATGGTTACGCTGGGTGTTTGCGGCAGCCACTGCAGCTGGACGCGCTGGTCTGCGTCACGGAAATTCGTGAGCGTCACGTCCGAGCGGAA
>JADGOA010000147.1 GCA_017883215.1 Thermoanaerobaculia bacterium
GGGAAGCGCCGCGAGCAGTGCCTCCACGAGCGCCGGTGCTCCAGTAAAATACTGACACTCCGTGTAGATGAATCTCCTCGCGTTGCGAATCGCGTGACCGAGCATCCTGGCCGCCGAAAAGTCGCCCTCCGGACAGAAACCGTACACGCCTGCCTTGTAGGTCCGCGTCACCTGGACGACGTGATCGCCTCCTGATCCGGCACGGGCGGAATGATCAACTCTCCCTTCGTCGCATTGAACATCCTCCCGGCCGGATGGTCGTTCCACTTCTCTGCGAAGAGCTTCACGAACTCGAAGGCCGCTGGTCCTTCCACGCGGCAATGTACGTCGTGAAGTGGCTCTCCTTCCCCAGTTGGCGCGCCAAGGTCGCGGAACTTCGTGAACAGGCCGGCCGGGGGCTTCGGAGCAGGAATCGCGATCCGGTCTTCCTTGAAGTCCATCCCCCCGCAGAACGAGACAAGCTGGCCGCCGGCAAAGACGCAGAGAATCTTCTGATGCTGCGCGCCGAGCGCGCGGGGGATCGAGCCCAGGATGTGGATGCCGGCTACTGAGAGCGGCTTGTCTCCCCGATTGTCGTGAATGGCTGCCGCGTTCCAAGGGCCCGCTCTCGCAGCCCCACGATCGCCACCCTCCTCGGTTCCGTTGAAGAACTCGACTGCGTCAGAGTTCTGACTGCTGTCAGGCTCCTTCCAGAGGAGTGCCCGGATCATCACTCCCGCGGCCGCCGCCCGCTCGATGATGTCCCGAAGGGTCTGCCCTTTCTGACCACCTTCATTGTTCTGCACAAGCGCGAAGCCGACCTCGCAAAACCAGTTGACGATGTAGATGAAGTCGCCCGGCGAATTGACTCTGTGCATCACCACGGCCATTTCGCGGAAGGCATCCTGGCCATCGATCAAGTACTTCACCTCGTTGCCGGCAAGGACAGGAGGCATCTCATCCCCATGATCGAACCATGAGTTTGTTCGGTCGGAGTGGTGCTGAGAGAAGCGGGTCGACATCGCAAGTCGTCAAGCAATTCGAGCGCCGAGACGTTGGGTGCCGCCTCCACCGGCTTTCGAGCGAGTGTAGCGAGCAGGATCGCTGAACTTGCCGCCCGTGCCCGATCGTTCGGACGATCAGGTCGTTCAGGTGTCCGCACACACTAGGCTGACGTCTCTGGGCTCCGGCGCGGGCACGCGAACGGCAAGACCGATCATCCCAAGGCCGAATGCTCCCTCGTGCGGCGGCTGGACGCCGGTGCACGACAACCTCCGATTCCATCACCACCATGTCGAAAATCGCACATTGCAGGCAAGGCAACGTCCTCTTGCCGAGCTACGAGCCGCGATCTTGTCGAGGAAGGATGAGCGGGAATGAATCAAAGCACATTCTCCGGAACGAGAGCGGAGCTGCCAGTGACGGCGCGGAGCGCCGTCTTCTTTGTTCTGCTGATCGTGTTGGCGATGGCCGAATCGGGTCTCGCTGATCCGCCACCGACCGGCAATCTTCACGTGAGCTCCTCTCCCGGCCTGCGCGTCTACGTCGACAACAAATTCGTCGGTCTGACGACGGCTGAGCAGGCGGGCCTGCAACTTCCCGCCCTCCCGGCGGGCGAGCACCAAATCCGCGTCGAGAAGGCCGGCTACCAGTCGAAACGATTCGTGGTCGTCATTCAGGCGGGAACCGATGTCGAACTGAACGTCGGAAAGCTGAACGTGAGACCCCGGATCCGACGGAAGCCGCGGGAGGAGCCGGTCGACATGACGGTCGGCTCGCCTCCGATGGTGATCGATGACACCTCCACGCCCGGCCCGGGGAAGTGGGAAGCCAACTTCGTGTTCGCCGCCGATCTTTCCACGGACAGCGACACCTACGAATCGCCGCTCGTCGACATCAATTACGGCGTGGGCGAGACAGTTCAATTGAAATATGAAGTGCCGTACGCCTTCACTCGGAATGTGCTCACCGACGAAGCCGGAAACAAAGAGAACGTGAGAGCCCGAGGCGTCGCCGATTCGAGGGTTGGCGTCAAATACCGCTTCTACGACAATGACGAGACCAATCTCTCACTGGCCGTCTATCCGCAAATCGAATTCAGATCTCCCGGCGCGCGAAGCAGGGAGAACGGCGGCGTCGCGAATGGAGCCACCACCTGGATTCTTCCTCTTCAATTGACGAAGGATTTCGCGCACGCATCGATCACGGCGAACGCAGGCGTCGAAAAATCGACGGACGATTCCCACGCCCCTCTCTCTGCCGGTTTCGGTGCGGGCACGCGCCTCACGGACAAACTGGCAATCCTGGGGGAGGTGGCCGGCAAGAATCTGGACAGCGCCGACGAAAAGCGCGTTCTGCTCGATGTGGGCCTTCGCATGAAGATCAGCGAGAAGCAGGCCTTTGTCGCCGCGCTGGGGCTCGACCTCCACGCTGGGGACGGTCAGAGACATCACTACATCACCGTTGGCTACCAGAGGTTCATCGGCAAGTAGGCAATGGCCGGATGCCGGGTCGGCGCCGCTGCCTGGTGAATTGGATTCAACTCGATCTCCGGCGGTCCGGAGCCGCCGGAGAGATCGATCGGAGAAGTGCTTCTCCGTTCGAAACGTGGCGTTAATGACCGGGTCGCCATCGTGCGCCGATCGAAGAAACCTCGATGCTGCCAACTGTTCTGTTTTACTCGATCCTCTTCCTCGCGGTGGTGGTCCTTCCGGCGCTGTTCATCCTCGCCGTCCTCCTGTTTGTTGAGTACGGGCAACGGTTCTGGAAGCGCTTCGGCGGAGCGATCGTGCCCGTCGCGAACGGGTTATGGGATCGGCCGTCGGCGCGCCGACTGCGCAACCGCTTTCCGCGAACAATCGCCTTTCTGGGACGGCGTCTGAATCCACGTGATGCGTGGGGTCTGCCGGCGACGCTCGCATCACTGGCGATCCTCGCCGGCCTGTGGTTCTTCGCCGGGATCTTCCAGGATCTCATCGCCAAAGATCCACTCGTGATGCTGGACGTCCGTCTCCACAATTCCGTGCCGCTCTTCCGGTCTACAGGAATGACCTGGTTCATGCTCACTCTGACGGAATTCGGAAGCCCCATCGTCCTCTGGATCATTTGCATCGGGGCCGCGCTCCGCGCACTCTCGCGCGGGAACCGACGGCTGGCGGCGACGTTGCTCCTTGCGATCGCGGGGACGAGTCTTCTCTCGCTCATCCTGAAGGCGGCGTTCGGGCATGTGCGGCCGACGGACGCACTCATCGGCGCGTATGAAGCGAGTTTCCCGTCCGGACATCTGCTCTCTGGCGCGGTCGTCTACGGTCTTTTCGGTTCGCTCATCCTGGGTCATCGCGCTCGGCTGGCCGTGCGCGCACTCGCAACGACTGCCATTCTCCTTCTCATCGTCGGCATCGGCCTTTCCCGGCTGTACCTGGGTGTCCACTGGCCCTCGGATCTCCTCGGAAGCCTCGCACTCGCGCTCGTGTGCCTCGCGCTGGTTCTCTTCTTCCTGCACTACGATCGTCCGCTTCCGCGTATCGACAACATCACGATTCCAGTGTCCTCCGGCGTTCTTCAGGTCGCCGGGAGCGTCTTCCTCGTTGCCGCAGTCGCAACGGGCGCGCTTCTCGTCCGAATGACGAAGATCGTGGCCGTCGGACCGCCCGCGCCTGCTCGTCCGATCAGTCTTGCGGCGCTGCTCGCAAGTGTTCCTGCGGACATCCCACGGCGTTCAGAAGGGCTCATGGGCGAGAAGATGGAGCCGATCTCCATCGTGTTGATCGGAACGAAGGAGCAAGTCATCGACGCTTTCCGGCGCGGCGGCTGGACGCTGGCCGACCTGCCGACGCCGATCCGGGTCATGGAAGAGGCGCTGGCAGGTGTCCAGAACCGGCCGGACCCGAGCGGGCCGGCGACACCGGCCTATCTTGCGGACCGACCGCAGACACTCACGTTTGAGAAGGCCGACCTCTCCGCGCCCAGCGCCCGGCGGCGTCATCACACGCGCGTCTGGCAAGCCATGTACTGCACGATGCCGAACTGCGAACCAGTCTGGCTGGCGACCGCGAGCTTCGACGTGGGCGTCGAGATCTCGCCGTCGCTCCACGTGCCGACGCATCGGATCGATCCGGAAATCGACACGGAGCGCGCCCTCATCGTGCGCGACCTCACCGCAGTTGGCGCGAAGGACCTCGGGACGATCACGGTCGTTCCGCCGCTGCGCGGCGCGAATGCGGCAGGCGACGCGTTCACGACCGACGGTCGCGCAGTAGTCTTGCGGGTCGGCGGCTGAAACGATGCCCTTTCGCGCTGAGGGGATCGGATTGTGCCTGAGAAACCGTTGCCTTGGCGACGCTCACGTCGAGAACGGTGAGCTCGCTGCATCCTTCATGGTCGGTTGGGGTGGATATTGCAGAGGCGATATTCACATCCCCCAACGAGAAGACCGCGCTCACGGGCGGGGCCAAGGAAATGCATGACGACCAATCGCGCGCGATGGTTCTCGACCGCCATGACGAGCGTCATTCTGCCGATCGCGCTGCTGACGGCGGTGATGATCGGGCTTGGGTTCCTGGTCACCCATGTCCTCGTGTACGTCTGGCCGTTTACCGTCGAAGACCAGCCGGTCCGCGCGCTGGCCGCCCTCCGCACGCCCGCTTTGGACCGCACCAGCAATCTGGTCTCCCTGGCCGCCTATATCGAGGGCATCGCCACCGCGACGGTCGTGGCAGGTTGCGTGATGCGCATCGCCTACCACAGATGGCTCGAGTTCCTCTTCCTGGCCGCGGCAGGGATGGCCCAGGTCGTGATCTACGAGGTCACGGCTCGGGTCGTCGTTCGCGCTCGCCCACCGGTTTTGGAGTTGGACGTCTTTCCCCCCATGCGGAGCTTCTTCTCTGGCCACACCGCGGCGGCGGTCGCGCTCTGCGGCGGGATCGCCCTGGTTCTCGCCATGCACTCGCGGCGAAGAGCGCTCGCGGCGGCATGGTGGGTCATGCTGCTCATCATCCCCGTCGCGGTGGCAATCTCCCGGATGTATCGCGGCATGCACTATCCGAGCGACGTGGCCGCATCCTTCATCGTCGGGTTGGGCTGCGTGTGGATCATGCAGCGGGCGATACTCGTACCTGCCGAACAGAACGGATCGCACCAGCCATGAAATGCAAGACCGCTTATCTGATCATCAATCCCCGGTTGGGCAAGAATGTCGCCAGGCTGACCGACATGCTCGCCGTGTTCTCGGCGGCGGGCTGGAAGACGGACATCGCTCTCAAGGAATTCGGCGGACACACGATGCAGCTGGCGAGGGCAGCGGCCGAAGCGGGCTACGATCTCGTGATCGGCTACGGCGGGGATGGCACCCTCAACCAGGTCGTCAACGGCGTCATGTCGGCCAAGCGCCGCCGTAGTATCGGAGTGATTCCCGGCGGGACCGCGAACGTCTGGGCCCACGAGATCGGCATGGCCGAAGACCCGGTCAAGGCCGCCCTCCTCCTCGTCAACAGTAAGGGGCGCAAGGTCGACCTGGGGCACGTCCAGGTGGACTCCCTTCCGCTCACGGCGAAGGATCGTCAGAAGAAGGAAAGGCTTGCGTCCGGAGGCAGGCATCATTTCCTCTTGATGGCGGGACTGGGTATCGATGCCGCCATCCTGCGCCGGGTGCCCACATCTCTCAAGGAGAAGATCGGGGAAGTAGCCGTCGCGCTCACGGCGGTCAAAGAGTTGCCCTCCCAACATGCGTTCCCGATCGAGATACGGTCGTTAGGCGGCAGGACGGAGGACAGCGTGCTCTGGCGAGGCGAGGCGCTGCAGGTCATCGTCGGCAACACGCGCAGGTACGGGAACATCGCCGAGGTGACGCCAGAGGCCCGCATTGATGATGGGGTCTTGGACGTCTGCGTCATCACCGCAGGGGACCCTCTCACAACAATTGAGCAGATCCTCTCAACCCTGCTCCGTCGCAAACCCGATAACGGGCGTTCCGAATACTTCGAGGGTGCGCACTTCTGGATCAGTGTGCCCGCCTCCGTCGACCTGCAACTGGATGGCAGTCGTGTGAAGCTCAAGGACTGCCTGGCCGCGGCGGATCGGACCGCAGGCAGGCAGCCAGAGGATCCAGAAGCCGCCGTGGTGACCTACCGCTTCGATGCTCTGCCGCGTGCGCTGCGTGTGGCCATCCCGTGCACCTATGGCGGCCCGCTCTTCGAGGAGGGACCGGCGAAGGAAACAGCCCAGGCCACCGAGCAGCAACGCCTCGATCAGGACGCCGTTCGCGCTGAGGCGCGGGGATCGGGGGATGCACAAGACCAAAGCGCTGAGCAAATCGACGCGCTGCTCGAGAATGGGCGGAAGGTCACCGTGGTTGCGGTCGGCCCGGTTCCGGAGCGGAAAGGAACCTACATCGTCGCCGGTGAGACCTCCAGGAAGAAGACGGATGAATCCAGGCCGGTTGCCGTGCGCATCGACCACAACACGACTCTCGTCAAGCGTACGGGAGAGCCCCTTCCGGCCGCCTTCGCGGCCGAGCTTCCGGAAAGGGGCGTGATCGTGGTGGAAGGCAAGCAGAACAAGCGAGGAGTCATCCGGGCGACGCGCGTCGTCATAGTGACCTAACGGAGATCAACATGTCGACGCTCCCCTCTATCGACGCATACATGCTGCCAGTGGTCCTGTTTCTCATTTTCTGGGCGCTCTGCTACAAGCCGCTCGCCGGCCTTATCAGTGTGGTGAAGGAGAGCGCCAAGAGCGGGCCGGCATGGATCGTACGCAGCCGGGTGTGGAACTGGGCCGTCGGACATTCCGGCACTCTCGGTTCGTATGCTCCGATACTCCTCGTGATCGCCGTCGGTGCCATCGCGGCCATAGGCGCCGGATACCTGTTCGTGGAGCTTGTGGAGCAAGTCCCGCTTACCACCTCGGTGGTGTATCGCGCCGATCAAGGCATCCATACCTGGTTCGGGCACGAGCGCCAGGCTGCCATGACTACTCTCTTCGAGACCGCGACGAACGTCGGTGGTGCGGTCGGCCAGGGCGCGATCGTGGCGGTGGTGGCGGCGATGTTGCTCGTCCTGAAGGAGCGCGCGTCCGCCATTTTCGTGGCAATCACCGCCGGGACCGGCGCGCTCCTGAACCTGGGACTCAAGATGATCTTCGAGCGGACGCGGCCCGACCTGGCCACGGCGCTCGTCGCCGCGCGGTGGTACTCGTTTCCCAGCGGTCACGCGATGGACTCCTTCATCACCTTCGGCGCGCTCGCCTACCTTGCGTTACGACAGCCCTGGCGGTGGGCGGCCAAATCGGCGGGTCTCGCGATCGCCCTGACGGCGGTGGTCCTGGTGGGCCTGTCTCGAGTCTATCTGGGAGTCCACTGGGCGTCGGACATCGCGGGGGGATGGAGCGCCGGCACCGTGTGGCTGGCCTCCGCGGTGGTGGCGTTCGAAATGCTGCTCCGCCTCCGTCAACGGCGCCGCGGAGCAGCGCCCACCAGCCCAACGGCTGAGGTCCCCGACAAGCCCGCGCCGGCCCATCCGGCGACGACCTGAGGTCCTTCGGCGAGGAGGCCGTTTCACTATGACCTGGAAGGAGCACCCCCCGGAAAGCAAGGCGTTCTTCGTGTTCGTGACGGCGGTCGTGACCGTTCTCGCGGTCCTCTTCGCCCAGAATTTTATTGCGAGCGAAAAGAGAGTTCAGCGCCAGATCCCTCATCTCTATTCGGTGCATGACTCCGCCTTCGATCGAGCGATGGGGATCGCTCTCGGGCCGTCGATCGTGGGCGGGAACCAGGTCGTTGCGCTGTTCAACGGAGATGAGATCTTTCCCTCCATGCTGCAGGACATTCGAAGTGCGCAAAAGACCATCACCATGGAGACTTATATCTACTGGGCGGGTGATATCGGTCAGAAATTCGCGGCAGCGCTCTCCGAACGCGCCCGAGCGGGCGTCAAAGTGAACGTGCTGATCGACTCGGTCGGCAGCAGCCAGATGGACCCGAGCTATGTGGCGATGATGGAGCAGGCGGGAGTCTCACTCCAGAAATTCCGCCCCCTCCGCTGGTATGACCTCGGGCGGGCGAACAGGCGCACCCACCGAAAGCTGCTGGTGGTGGATGGACGCATCGGATTCACTGGCGGCGTGGGGATCGCGGACCTCTTGACCGGCCACGCGCAAGACCCGTCGCATTGGCGGGACTCGCATTTCCGAGTCGAGGGCCCCGTCGTGGCGGAGATGCAAGCCGCTTTCATGGACAACTGGATCGAGGCCACTGGAGAAGTGCTCCATGGCAGCGACTATTTCCCGCCTCTGACGCCCGCCGGGCCCATCGCGGCCCAGCTCTTCTACAGTTCGCCCACCGGCGGCAGCGAAAGCATGGAGCTGATGTACCTGCTGGCCATTACCGCCGCCGAGCGGTCAATCTATCTTTCGAGCGCCTACTTCGTGCCCGACACGCTCACCGAGGACGCACTGACGAAAGCCCTCAAGCGAGGGGTCACGGTGCAGATCATCACGCCCGGGAAGTACATGGACAGAAAGATCGTGCGCGGCGCCTCTCGCTCACGCTGGGGCGCGCTCCTCTCCGCCGGCGCCAAAATGTATGAATACGGGCCGACGATGTACCACTGCAAGGTATTTATCGTTGACGACCTGCTCGTGTCGGTGGGCTCGACCAACTGGGATCCGCGATCGTTCCGGCTCAATGACGAGGCGAACCTGAACATCTACGACGCTGACTTCGCG
>JADGOA010000004.1 GCA_017883215.1 Thermoanaerobaculia bacterium
CCATCGCCTTCATCATGGCGGGATAGTCGTACGCATCCCACGTCACCACCGGTGTCTCATGGAAGTTCTCCTTCGGTGGAGGGGACGCCGTCGTCCATTCGAGGCCGACCGCACCCCACGGATTCGGACCAGCCCGGCGTCCGAACTTCAGCGAGAGCAGGAGATAGACCAGCGGAAGCGCGTAACCGACGGCCAGAACCGAAGCACCGGCGGTGGAAAGGACGTTGAGTACCTGGAACTCCGGCGCGTAGGCGTGATAGCGCCGCGGCATGCCCAGATACCCGAGGATGAACTGCGGGAAGAAGGTCACGTTGAATCCGACGAAAATGAGCAACGCCGCAAGGCGCGCCCAAAACTCCGAATACATCCGTCCCGTCATCTTCGGCCACCAGTAGTGAATGCCAGCCATGTACGCCATGACGGCGCCGCCGACCATGACGTAATGGAAGTGGGCGACGATGAAATACGTCTGGGTGACGTGAACGTCGAGACCGAGAGAGGCCAGGAACAGCCCGGTGACACCGCCGATCGTGAAGAGGCCGATGAAGCCCATCGCGTAGAGCATCGGCGTCTGCCAGGAGATGGACGCACGGTACATCGTGGCGGTCCAGTTGAATACCTTGATGGCCGAGGGCACGGCCACGAAGAAGCTCAGGAAGGCGAAGATCATCGCCGAGTAGACGGAGATGCCGGCGACGAACATGTGGTGCGCCCAGACCAGGAATCCGAGGAAGGCGATGGCCAGCGAGGAGAAGGCCACGAACCTGTAGCCGAAGATCTTCTTGCGGGTGAACGCGGCAATGACGTCCGAGGCCACGCCCATGGCCGGCAGAATCATGATGTAGACGGCCGGGTGGGAGTAGAACCAGAACATGTGCTGATACAGCAGCGGATCGCCGCCGAGAGCGGGATCGAAGATGCCGACCTTCAGCACGCGCTCGATCATCAGCATCACCAGCGTGATGGCCAGGACCGGGGTGGCCAGGAGCATGACGATGCTCGTCGCGTACAACGCCCAGACGTTCAGCGGCAGTCGGAACCAGGTCAGTCCGGGGGCGCGCATCTTGTGCGTGGTGACGATGAAATTCAGGGCGGTCAGGATCGACGAGAACCCTGTGATGAACGCGCCGAGCGTCGTGGCGAACACGTGTGTGTTCGAGTACTGCGTGGAGAAGGGCGTGTAGAACGTCCAACCCGTGTCGACGCCGCCGTGAATGATGACGAACACGCCGAAGGAGGCGCCGATCACGTAGAGGTACCAGCTCAGCAGGTTTATCCTCGGAAAAGCGAGGTCTTTCGCGCCTATCTGGAGGGGCAGGATGAAGTTTCCCAGCACCGCCGGAATGGAGGGGATGAGAAAGAAAAAGATCATCACGATGCCGTGCAGCGTGAAGAACTTGTTGTAGGTGTCCGATGTGAGCAGTCCGCCTTCGGGCGTAAGCAGGGACAGGCGCATCATCATGGCGAAGAAGCCGCCCACCATGAACATGACGCTCACGGAGATCAGATAGAGGATGGCGATCCTCTTGTGATCGCGCGTCAGGACCCACGACAGGAACCCGTACTCGTCGTTCAGGTAATTGCGCGTCTCGGCCGGCTCGGAGAGCCGCACGTCGGGAAGTGTGGTCGTGGTCATGGTTTCTTCGTACCCCTGGCAGGCTGACCTGCGGTGGTTGTGGCGGACCCGCCCGGGCCGCGCGGCCCTCCTGGGCCGGCGCTCGAGGGAGAGATGCCCGCCGGCGACGCGGTCTGGCCCACCGGCGCTCCGGCGTTCGTCTGGAGCGACTGCGCCGACTCCGGCGTCGTGACGCGCTGCGTTCCCAGCGATTTCACGTACGCGAGCAGCTTGAGCAGGTCGTCTTCATTCACCTGACCCTGGAAGGTGGGCATCACCGACGGCGGCCCGAATCCCTTCACCACTTTCGCCTGCGGATCGAGGATCGATTCACGGATGTAGTTGTCGTCGGCAGTGATGATCGAATTGTCGGAGAGCATCACGCTCGACCCGTACACGCCCATGAGCACCGGTCCGCGGCCCGTAGCGTCACCGGTATGGCAGGTGTTGCAGGCGTACTTCTGAAATAGCTTCTCGCCTTCGGAAGCCATCGAGCCTTCACTGCCGCCGGCCAGCCACTTCTGGTAGTCGGTCGGGTCCATCACCACCACCCAGCCAATCATGCCGGAGTGCAGCGTCCCGCAATATTGGCTGCAGAAGATGTGGTAGCGGCCGGTCTTGGTCGCCTGGAACCACATCGTGCGGTAGCGGTTCGGCAGGACGTCCATCTTGGTGCGGAAGGCCGGGAAGAAGAGCGAGTGGATCACATCCTCGGAGGCCATCGTGATCTTGATGGGACGGTTCACCGGGACGTGCAGCTCGTTGATCTCCCGCTGGCCGGTGGGATGCTGGAATTTCCACATCCACTGCTTGGCGGTGGCGTAGATCTGCAGCGAGTTGTCCGGCACCCGGGCCAGCTCGAAGTACACCCACGACGCCCATATGAAGATCCCGACGAAGATCAGCGAAGGAATGATGATCCACGCCAACTCGAGGATCTTGGGCGGCTCGTAGTCGACCGGGATCTCGTTTCCGGGACGGCGGCGGTACTTGACCGCAAAATAGAAGATCGTCACGAACACCAGCAGCGACACCGTGCCGGTGAGGGCGACCAGGAACAGATAGAGGGCGTCGACCTTCGACGCCATCGTGGAGGCCTGCTCGGGAAACAGCGGAAAATCGGCAATCAGCATTTCGTTCTCAGTTGGCTGGCGGTGCGGCGCGGCGGCGCTCTGACCGCAGCATGACGAAGATGAAGGCGCCCAGACCGAGCACCGTGGCCACCCCGCCCACGCGCACGCCGTTCATGGCTGTGCGGCTGTATTTCCCGGTGGCAGGGTCATAGTGGTAGCAGAGCAGGAGAACCGTATCCGTGAGCGTGCCGATCTTCCCCTGGGATGCTTCGACCAGGCCGAGCCGGAGATCGCGCGGTTTGTACTCGAAGCCGTTGAAGTAGCGGGAGACGCGGCCGTCCGGCGTGAGAACGATCAGGGTCGTCGCGTGCGCGAACTGATCGCGCTGCCCATCGTAGGCGTACTCGAATCCGACGGCGTCGGTCAGGCGCTTGATGCTGTTGTCGAATCCGGTGAGGAAATGCCAGCCCTCCGCCGCAGACGGACGGCCGTAGAGTCTGACGTACCTGGCCTTCTTTTCCGTGGCCGCCTTGGGCATGTCGCGCGGATCGATGCTGATGGTCAGGACGTCGTAGTCCTTGCCGATGTCGCCCCGCATCTCCGTCATGGAGTTGGTGAGGCTCTCCAGGACCGTCGGGCAGAGCATCGGACACCGGTAGTAGACGAAGTTGAGTAGAACCGGCCGGCCGCTGTGGAAGTACACGCCTAACCGGACCGGTTTGCCGGTTTCGTCACGGAACAACGCATCGAGAGGCAAAGCCGCGTTCAGCTTCTGCGTCACGCCGACTTTGCCGGGAAGCTTCGGTGGCGTGGAGGAATTCTCCGCCGAGGCGATGGCGGCCATGGCGAGAAGGACGATGAACAAGTAAACCGGCAGAGCGCGCTGCGCGGAGAGATGTGGCTCAGACACTCCTGTCTGAGCAGCCTTCTGCACTGACGAGAGTGTCGGTGCCACATCGCCGAGGCCTGGCTGGATGGTTCTGCGAAAAATAGAAGTCATTGTTGTGGTCCCGTGGTTGTGCCGGTTCCGCTCTGTGCGGAGCTCGACTGACCCTGCGCCGGAATGCCGGCCGTCGCCGGCGGCGCTCCGGCCCGCGGCGCAGCCGTGGCCGTGTTCACCGGAAACAGGCCTCGCTGCAGCGCGAGCTGCTTCGCCTGCTCGATCGGAATGTGGACGACCCCCTTCTGCTGATCGACCCATCCGGGGTTGTTGAGAGTCTTCTCTTCGGCGGCGCGCATCTTCTCCATGTCGGCGACGGGAGTGTCGGCCACCGGCGAGCGCGTCCCCGCCGCCGGTTTCGAAGACTGCCCGGTTCCAAACGGCTGCAGACGCGGAAGGGAAGGGACGTCCGCATCCGCCGGCCGCGCGATCTGGGTCATGGCCGGCGGGGGCGCCGATTTCCCTACCTGAATGAAGAACTTGAACATTAGCCATACCGCGACGTGCACCACCGCCGCGAATATGACGAAGATCACGACGAACAACATCAGAGCGCGGACGTTGACGTCGCTCTCTTCGTGTTGCGTCTCGGCATTGACGGTCGAATCGTCCTGGGTATGAGGATGCTCAGGCATTGGCCTTGGCCCCCTCTCGAACCGCTTCCTCGACCCACGTCTCGTGAATCGGGATGATCGTCTGCCCCTTCAGCTGGCCGATGAAGGCCCACATCCACAGTCCGCCGACGCCCACGAGCGCGGCCAGCGTCATCCAGGAGAAGTGGAAGCGCGGGCCCGAGTACGCCGGCTCGGTCAGCCAGTAGATGGCGATGAAGCGCATGACCAGAATGATCAGCGCGACCACGGCGATGGTGGAGGGGCGATCTTTGATGGCTCGCACCAGCAGCATGAAGAACGGCAGGAAGAAGTGGAAAAGGATCAGCAGCACGGAGATCAACCCCCACACGCCGGCCTGCCGCACCAGGTAGTGCGGGATCTCTTCCTTCATGTTGGCGTACCAGATGAGCAGGTACTCGGAAAACGCCGTGTAGGCCCACAGCATGACGAAGGCGAGCATCAGGTTGCCGAGGTCCCGAAAGTGCATCGGCTTGAGAATGCCCGCCATGGCTGGGGTGTCGGAAAGACGCGCCAGGAAAAAGATCACGAACGCGTAAGCCGCCAGTCCCGCACCGATGAAGAAGTTGATGCCGTACATGGTCGAGTACCACTTCGGCTCGATCGACATCATCCAGTCGAAGGCTGTGAACGTCAGGGTCAGCGCGATCATCACCAGCCCCGATGCAGCCCACTTCTGCCGCGACGAAGCCGTGTACGGCGAGCGATCGCCGTAGAACCTCACCGAGAGGATGCGGATGCGCCAGGCCCACAGAATCCAGCAGAAGAAATAGAAGGCCGCCCGAACGAGGAAGAACTGAATGTTCAGGTAGCCCGACTTCGCCAGCAGGACCTTGTCGTGCGCGACGAGGCTCTGGTCGGTCCAGGAGTAGATGGCGTGCATCCCGAAAGCGATCGGGAGGAACAGCACGGCCATCCACTGAATCGTCCGGGCGGCGGCGCCGAGCGGGCGGCGGATCAGGATTCCCCATTCCCCTCCGGTCACGTACTGCAGCAGCAGCACACCCAGAGCACCGACGACGATCTGGAACCAGAAGAGATAGGCCGGCAGGTAGGCTCGATAAAACACCGTGGGATTGACGACCCATCCGATGATGCAGGCTACGGCACCGACGATTCCTGCGATCAGCGACGGCATCTGCCATCGGGCGATGCCGACCGAGTCCGCCGAAGTGAAGGTCGTGTCCGACGGCCGGATCATCGTTCCCCTCCGGTCGACAGGGCTGCGCGCTGATCAGCGCTCACGTCATCGGGCGTCGCATTCTGGCTGAGCTGAAGCGCGCGGATGTAGGCAACGATGGCCCAGCGATCGCGCTCCGGTACCTGTGCGGCGTATGGCGGCATGACGCCGAATCCATTGATGATCACGTCGATGAAGTGTCCTGTCTTGGCTGTCCTGAGCATGGCGGTATGGAACGAAGGCGGCCGGCGGAATCCGCGCGATGGGATCATGCCGTTCCCGTCGGCCAGGCGGCCGTGGCACTCCGAACAGTAGATGTTGAATCGCTCCTGGCCGCGGTTGATGTCTGCGGCCGTGATCGGGAACGGAAATCCGTCGGCAATCTGGCCGGCTACCTTTCCGGTTTCGAAAAACCCGTCCTCCGTCACCTCGCTGCGCGCGACGGTGCCGGCGACGCGCGGCCGCGCGGCCATCCCGTCGGCGAAGAAATCGCTGGGCTCGAGCGGGTCGTACTTCGGCTGGATGGACATCTTCTGGAAATCGGGGCCGACGCGCTGACACGCGGCCAGGAGGGAGGCGACCAGGATGCACCCCAGAACGAGCGCCGCTCTCATTGGAGCGCCGCCTGCCAGGGGCGAAGGACCGCCGGCACCCTGCCGGCCGTTGCGAGGGCTCCCAGCCCGAGCGGCGGCTGGGAGCCGCCGTGCCGGCCGCCTGGGAGGCGGCGGTCCAATCGGGCTACCAGGGAACATCGGTCACCTCACGGGGATGGAGCGAATCGAGGAAGTCGCGCACACCTTTGAGCTCGAACTTCGGATCGCGAGCCTGGATCACGAGGAAAAAGCGGTCGCGCGACGCCTGCTCGAACCGGCTGACGTTGAACACCGGGTGATACGGCATCGGCAGTCCGTTGAGCGCCAGCATTCCGAACACGGCACCGAATGCGGCCAGGAGCACCGTGGTCTCGAACGTGATCGGAATCCACGCCGGCCACGAGTTGAACGGTTTGCCGCCGATGTTCAAAGGATAGTGGATGACGTTGGCGAACCAGCACATGAAGAACCCGCCAGCTCCGCCGAGAATGCCCGTGACCAGCACGATGGCCGAGAGTTTCGTGTGCTTGAAACCGATGGCGTCCGACAGACCGTGAATCGGGAACGGAGAGAACGCGTCGATGCTCGTGTACCCCGCTTCGCGCGTCCTGTTCGCCGCGGTGAGCAGTTCCTGCGCGTCGTGGAACTCGGCGATCACGCCGTACAGGCCTTCGATCCGTTTGCCGACAGCCATCAGTGCTGCTCCTCGGCTGAATGTGCCTGGGCCTCAGGCAACATCGTGCGCATTTCGAAGATGGAGATCATCGGAAGGAACCTGATGAAGAGGAACAACAGGAAGAGGAACAGGCCGATGGAACCGATGTACATGCTCCAGTCCCAGCGGGTGCCGTGGTACGTGCCCCACGACGACGGCAGAAAGTCGCGGCTCAGGGATGACGGGATGATGACGAACCGCTCCAGCCACATGCCGACGTTGACGAACTGCGCGGTGATGAACAGCATCATCGGGCTGGTGCGGAAGCGCCTCACCCACATCAGATTCGGCGCCAGACCGTTGCAGATGATCAGCGCGTACCACATGTGCTTGTACGGGCCGGTGAGGCGGTTGATGAAGGTGTAACGCTCGAAGGGATCGCCGCTGTAGTAGGCCATGAACAGCTCGACGGCGTACGAGTAGAAGACCATCAGGCCGGTGGCCAGCATGACCTTTCCCATGTTCTCGAGGTGCTTCGTGGTGATGAAACCTTCGAGCTTGAACGCCTTCCGCAGAGGGATGGCCAGCGTGAGGACCATGGCGAAGCCGGCCACGATCGCGCCGGCCACGAAGTACGGCGGGAAGAACGTGGCATGCCATCCGGGAAGGAGGGCCACGGCGAAGTCGAACGACACGATCGTGTGGACCGACAGGACGAGCGGCGTCGACAGACCAGCCAGCAGCAGGTAGGCGTGCTCGTAGCGGTGCCAGTGCTTGGCCGACCCGCGCCAGCCGAGCGAGCCCATTCCGTAGATGATGCGGGCCACTTTGTTGCCGGCGCGGTCGCGAAGCGTGGCCAGATCGGGGATCAGACCGACGTACCAGAACAGCAGCGAGACGATCGCGTAGGTCGAAACCGCGAACACGTCCCACATCAGCGGACTGCGGAACTGCGGCCAGATGGCCATCGTGTTCGGGTACGGAAAGAGCCAGTAGTCGAACCAGGGGCGCCCGGTGTGCAGCGCCGGGTAAAGTCCGGCCGCAGCGACGGCGAAGAGGGTCATCGCTTCGGCGAAGCGGTTGATGGAGGTGCGCCACTCCTGGTGCAGCAGCAGGAGAATCGCCGAGATCAGCGTTCCGGCGTGACCGATGCCGATCCACCAGACGAAGTTGAGGATGTCGAAACCCCAGCCGACGGGGTGGTTGATGCCCCAGATGCCGACGCCGACGAAGAGCAGCTTGGCGATGGTGACGTTGAGGATTCCGAGGCCGAGCAGCGAGATTCCAAACCCGATCATCCAGCCGATGGGCGTCTTCCTGCGGAGGATGATCGAGCTGATGTGATCGGTGATCGAGGCGAAGCTGTGCCCCGGCTCGAGGATCGGCTGCGGGATGAAGCGGTGCGGAACGTCCGCGAGCTGGTTCGTCAGCCCTGCGTCCTGGATTGGTGGTTGATCGCGTTCTGCCATTTCCTAAGGCTCTCGGGTGTTGGTTGTCGGGTGTCGGGAGTCCGCCCTCAGATGTTCGGCTGTCGGTCGCCCGCGACCCGACACCCGCGAGCCGACACCCCGGCTCATCTCTTGATCTCCGGGTTGGGGTTGCGGATCGTCGCCAGATACGTCGTGCGCGGTTTCGTATTCAGATTCGGGAGCAGCGTGAAATTCGTCGGCTCGCGCTTGAGCTGCGAGACCTGACTGTTCGGGTCGTTGAGATCGCCGAAGATGATGGCGTCGGTCGGGCAGGCCTGCTGGCAGGCGGTGACGATCTCACCGTCGCGCACGCGCCGCTCCTCGCGCTCGGCGGTGATCTTCGCCGCATTGATGCGCTGGACGCAGTACGTGCACTTCTCCATCACGCCGCGGGTGCGCACGGTGACGTCCGGGTTGCGCATCGGCTTGAGGGCCGGCGTGTCGTAGTCGGAGTAATGGAAGAAGTTGAAGCGCCGCACCTTGTACGGGCAGTTGTTCGAGCAGTAGCGCGTGCCGACGCAGCGGTTGTAGGTCATGTCGTTGAGGCCGTCGACGCTGTGCGACGTGGCTCCCACCGGGCAGACCGGCTCACACGGCGCGTTCTCGCACTGCATGCACGGCACGGGCTCGTGGAACACTTCGGGGTTGTCCGGGTTGCCGCGGTAGTAGCGGTCGATCCGCAGCCAGTGCATCTCGCGCTCGCGCACCACCTCATCCTTGCCCACGATGGCGATGTTGTTTTCCGACTGGCAGGCGATCACGCAGCCGTTGCACCCCGTGCAGACGCTGTTGTCGATCGACATCGCCCACGCGTACTCCTTGTATTCGACCTTCGGATACATGGAGACGTCGGCTTCCTGCTCACCTTTGGGGCCGTGCGCTTCATCAGCGGCGAACGAAGGATTGCGGAGGTACTCGGCGAACGTGCCGGCTCGGATGATGCCGCGCTCCTCGACCACGTTCGGATCGATGGTCTGGTGCTCCTGAACGCATGCCACGGGGTATCCGGGTTGGTTGGCGCTCGCCACCTGGGCCCCCGGCCCGCCGGCGAGGGTGTTGGAGAAGCGAATGCGGTAGGTATTGGCGCCGACGCCATCGCCGATCCGGCCGGCGCGCTCACGGCCGTAGCCGAAGGTCACCGTGGCGGTGTCGTCGGCCTGGCCGGGGACCGCCCACACCGGGAGCGTCACGGTCGCGCCATTGAACTTCAGGCTGGCCACGACGGTGCGCCGCTCGTTGGTCAGCGCGTCGCCCGGCAGCACGCCCAGCTTTTCGGCAGTCCTCGGCGACAGCAGGAGGACGTTTTCCCAACCGATCTTCGTCTGGGGCTTCGGCAACTCCTGAAGCCAGCCGTTGTTGGCGAAGCGGCCGTCGTAGATGGTGGGATCGTGTTTCAGCTCGAGCTCGATGCCGTTCCCTGCGCCCTTCGGCTGCGGCGCCGGAATCGCAGTGGACGCCGCCCCGCCGCGTACGGGCAGCGCCGAACCGGCGATCACTCCGTCGTGCAGCCACTTCTTCCATGTGGCTTCGAACGGATCGATGGCCGCGGCGCCGGCGGCCGTCGCCGAAGGGGCCGGAGGAGCGCCGGTTTTCGCTCGCCAGTAGGCGCGAACGGCTTCGTACGGCGGCTGATCGAGACCGCCGACGAGCGCGCCGACCACCTCGAGTGCCGCGCGGCCGTTGTAGAGCGGCGCGATGAGCGGCTGCTGCACGGTGATGGTCCCGTCGTGCGCGCGCGCGTCGCCCCATGTTTCGAGGTAGTGCGTCTCGGGAACATGCCAGTGGCTGAGCAGCGAGGTTTCGTCGTAGTACGGGCTCAGGTGCGCGCGGAACGGCACCTTGTTCATCGCATCGCGGAACTTGAAATCCGGCGGGGCGTCGAACACCGGGTTGCCACCGAGCATTACCAGAGCGTTCACCCTGCCGCTGCTCATGTCGGCCGCGAGCTCCCGGAGGGACTCCAGCTGATTGACCGGCATGACTTCGGGGCTGTCGGTAATCAGGACTGTCGAGCCGATGTTGCCGAGCGCCTGATTGATGGCGTGGGCGATGGCGTGAACGGCCGGCGGCTGATCGTCGCCGGCGATGACGACGCTGGCGCCGCGGTTCTTCCGAAGATCGCGAACGAGCGCCGCGATCCACGCCGCGTTGTCGGTGGTCGCACCGGGCGCGGCCAGCCCCAGGCCCGCGGCGATGGCGCGCGCATACCCTTCGATCTGGGAGGGGCGGAGCGGCAGACGATGGTCGGCGACGGAGCCGGTGCTGGTGAAGCTCGACTCCATGGCGTAGAGGCGGTTCATCGTCGTGGTTCCCTTGCGCACCCGGCGGCGCGCCGCGAAATCCTTCGCGTAGCGCAGATGGCCGGGACCCTCCTCGAGGAAATTCGAGGAGAGGGCGACGATGACGTTCGCCTTCTTCAGGTCGTACACGACGTTGACGTAGTTGCCGAAGGCGAGGCGCGCCCCTTCCCGCGCGTTGTCGCGGTTGGCCGGCTCCCACTGATGCCACTTCATCCCCGGATAGGCCGCCAGCAACTGCTGGATCTGCGCGCCGAGCGTCGGAGAGGTGATGGTCTGCGTCAGGAGGCGGAAGCCGCTGCCGTTGGCGCGTGCCGCAGCGAGCACCGGCTGGAGTGCGCCCAGGAACTGGCTCCACGTGGCGACTTCGCCGAGGTTGCGGACGACCGGCGAGCGGTCGGGATCGTAGAGGCCGAGGATGGAACCCTGCATGAACACGTCGCTGGCGCCGAGGCTCGACGGGTGATCGGGATTCCCCTCGATCTTGGTCGGATGAAACTCGTGCGACTCGACCAGGACACCGGTGGCGTAACCGCCGAGAGTCATGGCCGTGGCGAAGAAGAGCGGCTTTCCGGGGACGAAGCTCTCCGGCTGGCGGACGTACGGAATGATCGACTGCTCGGGCTGCTGGCAGGCGGCCAGGCCGGCAAAGGCCACCGAGGCGCCCATGAGCTTCATGAACGTGCGCCGGTCGACGCCGTTGCCGAGAGCGATGGCCTGCTGCGGAAACTCGTCCTTGAAGAACTCGTCGAACTCCTCGCTGCGGGAGAGCTCTTCGAGGCTGCGCCAGTACTCGCGTCCGCGAAGATCGCCGACGCGCGCTCGAAATTCTTTGAAGTCCAGGGTCTTCGGTTTACTCATTCATGGCTCGAATCGCTTGGTGGAGGCATGAGCAATGAGGCATGCGGCATGAGTTGAACCGCCCCATGCCTCACGCTCCATGCCTCACGCCTGATGCCTAGTAGTGGCACGTCGAGCAACTCGTCCGCTGTTTGATGTTGTAGGCCTTGACGAGTTGCGGTCCGATTTCTTCCTGGTTTGTGGCTACGTAGGCCATGTTGAAGACCTGGTCGCGCGGGCGGACGAACTTCTCCGGCGCGCGGTGGCAGCCGAGACACCACTGCATCGTGAGGGGCGCCTCCTGGTACGTGAGCGCCATCTTGTCGACGCGGCCATGGCAGGACGCGCAACCGATTCCCTTGGCGACGTGAATGCTGTGGTTGAAGTGGACGAAGTCCGGCAGCCGGTGCACGCGGCTCCACACCAGAGGCCTGCCGGTGGCGAAGCTGGCCCGGACGGGAGCGAGCATCTCGGCGTTGGTCCAGATCTGCGCATGGCAGTTCATGCACGTCTGGGTCGGCGGAATGCCGGCGAAGCTCGAGGACTCGACGGAGGTGTGGCAATAGCGGCAGTCGATACCCAGTCCGGCGACGTGGTGCTGATGGCTGAAGGGGACGGCCTGCTCACGCTCGATGCCCTGGTTGGTGAAGAAGGGGGAACGGATGATTCCGCTGACCGCCCAGAAGACCAGGCCGACGACGAACACCGCGCCAAAGATCGTGACGCGAGAGATTGTGTTCGCACTGCGGTGGAAGATCTGCGCCATCGAGGCTGGTTCCGTCCAAGCGTGATTTCAAAATCAGGGGAGAAAGCGGTGAGCTGGCACTGCTGCGGGCATGCGCAGATCGCGCATCGCGACGGATCATACACAAAATGCGCAGCCGTGCAAGCGTTCCAATTCAGTGATGGAGCGCACGGGACGCAGTAACGCAACCACATGTTGCATTGTGATTCCCATCAAACATCAAACGCGCGAAACACCGCCCGAAACGATCAGAGCCATGATGCTCGCGCTGTCGTTGTCGAGAGGTGTCACGCGCGACGCTGGGACGATCAGCAAGATTCCCGCCATACTGTACGAGAATGGAAGGTAGACCGCGACACGGTCGCTCATCGAGAGAAACGTGAGGTCATCCTGCGTGACGAAGCCGAGCGTCGTCGCGCTCTCGCCGACGGCGACAGCGACGGGGTGGTTGAACCGCTTCTTGTCCCCCACGAACGCCTCGAGCAGATCCTTGAACGCGCCGTAGATGATGCGGACCAGCGGCGCGCGCGCGAAGAGCGAATCCATCAGGCGTACGAGCGTGTGCCCCACATAGTTCGACGCCAACGCGCCGACGAGGATGGTCACCGCGAGAATGACTCCGAGGCCGAGTCCCGGCGCGCGGTAGCCGAGGATGCTCGGACCGAGAAGGTTGTCGACGATGGCAAAGGCGCGGTAGAGCACCCACAGCGTCGCCGCGACCGGAACGATGATGACGAGCCCGCGCAGGAAGTTCTTGACCAGCCAGTTCATGGGGGAAGGTTACGGCGACGGCGCGTTTTGCGGGTAGTGGGCAGTCGGCCGGGCGGGGACCGGCGATTGCGGGAAGGCAAGAGGACGAATGGGGCCAATGGGACCGATGGGACCAATAGGACTGGGGCACGTTCGGGCGAGACATGGCTGCGATCCTCTTGGTCCCATCGGTCCCATTGGTCCCATCGTTCCCATCGTTCCTATCGCTTCACCACTTCCTCCACCGCGGCCACCGCGCACGCATTCCGTGCATTCCAATCGCCTTGCACGATCACCACGTTCGCGCGCTGCTCTTCCAGCGCCCGCCCGAACAGTTCGAAATGCGCCTTCCGATCCTCCGCGGCGTCGCGCGCGGCGTCGCGCACGAACGGGACGTCGATGTCGTGCAGCAGATAGAGATCCGACTTCCGATCGCGCGCGGCCGCCGCGATCCAGGGAGGCAGAAAGCCGTAGTAGTAGCGCGCGTACACCATCGTGCTGATCAGGTCCGTGTCGAAGACGATCAGCCCTTTCGCGCTTCCGATCAGCCGGTCCTCGTTCGCCACCTGTCCGCGCGCGATCGGCTCGACGTCGTCGCGCGTCAGCTCGCGACCGGCTGCCAGAGCGTATTCGCGCGCGTACTCCGGAACCCACACCGTACCGAATCGCGACGCCAGCATCGCTGCCAGCGTCGTCTTCCCGGTCGACTCCGGACCGGTCACACAGATGCGCCAGGGACGAGCGAGCGTTTCCATTCGACGTAACCGCGGCAGGCCATCACGCAGAAGAGCGCGTAGAGGCCCGCCGTCAACTGGCGATGGCCGAAGAGGAACATCGGCACGTAGACGAGATCGACCAGCAGCCAGATCACCCAGTTCTCCAGCAGCTTCTCGTTCATCATCCATTGGCCGACCAGACTGAAGGCGGTCGTGAACGCGTCCGACAGGGGAAAGGAGTCGTCGGTTGTCCAGCGCAAGAGTCCGATGATGGCCGCTGTCAGCACGAGGCCCGACACGACGCAACCGGCCCACTGCCGCCGCGAGGTCTTCCGCACGTGCAGCTCGCCGTGGTTCGCTCCTCCGTGCAGCCATTCGTACCAGCCGTGGATCGACAGAGCGAGATAGATGATCTGCAGCGCAGCATTCGAATAGAAGCGCGACTGATAGAAGACGACGCCGTACAGGATCACGCTGGCGATCCCCGTCGGCCACGTCCAGATGTTCTGCTTGACCGCCAGCCAGACGTTGGCCAGGGTGAAGACGACGGCAGCGATTTCGAGAGGGGTCATGTCAAAAACTGGGGGTCGGGGGTCGGGGGTCGGGCACGCCAGACATCGCTGTCACATCCGACCCCCGACCCCCGACCCCTCGAACATTCAGCCTACATTACATGCGCACATCCAGCATCACGAGCACGTTCCGCGTCGCCTGAGGGTAGTAGTACGGAATCCCCGCGATCGACTCGCTGCCGCTGGCGTCGCGCGAGATGTAGTTCCAGCTGTACCCGCTCGGATAGACCCGCTTGTTGTCGAGGACGTTGTTCATCTGGATCGTCAGCCGCGGAGCGCCCACCGGAATCCATCGCGCCAGCGACAGCACGACGTTGCCGTCGAGCTGGAAAAACGACGGCGCCACGAGCGCTGAATCGTTCGTGTTGTCGAGATACGACTTCGCGACGTACCGCCCCGTGGCGCTGAACCCGAGAAGCGGAGTCGGCGTGAAGTCGACCGTCTGATTGACGATCACCGGCGGCGTGAGGAGAGGCTGCACATCCGAGTACACCACCGGCCTGCTGGCGACGTAATTGAAGTCGGCGTCGTAGACGTCGTAGAACTGCGTCCAGGTGTGGATGCGATTGCGGCTGACATTGGCGCTCGTGCTGAAGCGCAGCGAGGGCGAGGCCTGCCATTTCGCGCTCAGCTCGATTCCGCGGCGGAAGCTGCGATCGACGTTCCGCCGCAGCGCCAGGCCGATGTCCGACAACTCGCCGGTCGCGGCAATCTCGTGGCGGAACTCCATCGCATAGAGGTTCGCCTCCAGAGTCAGGCTCGCCGTCTGGAAGTCGTAGCCTCCCTCGAAGTCATAGAGGCGCTCCGGACGGACCGCGTGCAGGTCGTGGGCGACGCTCGGGTTGTCTTCGCCGAGGAAGAGGTCGTTGCGAGCCGGCTCGCGGGTGGAGATGCCGGCGGACGCGTAGACGCTCGCAGAGGGCGAGAGCTGGCGGCGGGCACCCACCTTCGGATTGAAAAACGTCCAGCGGATGGGCTCCATCTGCACGTCGCCGTGGTAGTGAAAATTCTTCGTGCGCAGCTGGGCGTCGGAGTAGAGCAGCCAGTTGCCGGCCGTGTAGTTGAGCTTCGCGAACGCGTTCGCTTCGCTGTTCGTCCCGTAGTTGAGGTAGTCGCGCGAGCCGCCGACGAGATCGCGCGTGTGAACGCGGCGGAAGTAGTTCGCGTGCACGCCGTAGTTCGCGCTCAAAGGACCGTGCGTCCAGCTCAGCGCCACCATCGCGCCGAGCAGCCGCCCGTCGAGGCCGTACTGGCGCAGATCGGTCCGGGAGCTTTCGTCGTCGTAAAGCCTGTACCAGCCGTACCCGCGCTGGTAATAGCCCGACGCCGTGACGTTGGCCGAATCGGAAAGCGCGCGGACGTATTGCAGCTGCGCCAGGTCGTACTTGAAGTTGTCCCGGTCGTCCGGTGAGAGCGGGTTCACGCGCATGTCCGAGCTCAGCGACTCGGGATCGACCGCTTCCCACGACTGCTGCTGCTGTTCATGACCGCTGAAACCGGTCAGCTTCCACTGCGATTTTTCCCCCTGTTTTGCGGCGCTGACGAAAAGGTTGCGCTGCTGAATCCCGGAGTGCTCGCGAAATCCATCCGTCTCGTTCGCCGAGAGGCGTGAGTAGAGAGCGAATCCGTTCGACAGCAGCCCGGTCTGATAACCGACCGTGGCGAACCGCGTGCCGAACGAGCCGGCGGCGATCTGAGCCTCGGTGCCGCTCTTCTGCGAGAGATCGATGCTCTGCAGGTTCACCGAGCCGCCGAACGACGGCGAGCCGACCGTGGAGGTGCCCACGCCGCGCTGGATCTGAATGCTCTGGAGCGAGTGGGCGAGGTCGGGGAAATCGGCGAAGTACGTGGCCATGTCTTCGGAGTCGGCGAGCGGCACCCCGTCGAGCGTGAAGTTGATGCGCGTCGGGCCGACACCGCGCAGCGAAATGTACGAGTAACCCGATCCGCCGATGCCCGATTCGGTGTACGCGGTGATCGACGGAACATCGCGCAGCAGGAGCGGCACATCCTGGTTGTGGTAGTCCTTCTCGATCTCCTGCCGGTCGATGGTGGTCTTCGTCACGGGCGTCTCGGCCTCCGCGCGAATGCCGGAGACCACCATGCTGTCGGCGAGCACGGGGTGAAGAGTGATTTCGACGGTTTCTTCCGAGGTCACCGCCGCGCTTTCCGACTGAAATCCCGAGCGGGCGACGTGTAGCGTGTGCGTCGCACCGCTGGCCTCGAACAGGAACGCGCCGTCTGCGGCGGTCAGCGTCCTCGCACCGCTGTCGAGCACGACTGTGACGCCGGCCAGCGGCTGGCCGTTCGGATCCTTGACGACACCCTTGATCGTCGCGGCGAATGCGGCGACAGGGAACAGCAGAACGAGAACTGCAATACGAACGAATGCACTCATGGATTCTCCTCTCGCTCAGCGTGGCGCGCGTGAACGACGGCCGGCGCAGGCGCGCCGTGCGCCGTTGTGGGCGCCGCACAGGACGAAGTTCTTCCAGGAGTCCTTACGGTGGTGGGTCGAGAGAATCTTCAGCTTGCCTTTCCCTACGCCGGTATGAACCGGATCAGGTTCGGAGGGTCTGATCTCAGGCCGTTAGGCCACCCCTAGGCTCCTACTACGTAATACATTTTAACACGGTAACCGGGGGCGAGTTGCTCAGTTGCTGAGTTACTCAGTTGAGTCCCGGGCTCGGCCCCCTCGCCCCGCGGCGCGAGCGCGCTCAACCACGCTGTACGAACGTCCGCGGGGCGAGGGGATGCAAGGGAGTGGGGTACCGAAAAACCTGCTCGTTTCTTCGCGATTACCCTGGTTGTCGCCGTCGTCACGACCCCACTCCCCTGCATCCCCTCGCCCCGTGCGGGTCTGTTCAGTGCGGCCGTTCGATTGGGAGCACGGGGCGAGGGGACCGGGACGCGCCCTACTTCAGCGTCAGTGTCAGCGTCGACTTCGTGGCCACACCGTCGATCGCCGCGTGCGGGTCGGTCGGTTTCTTCGTGGTGACGTCGCCGGTCGGCGCGAGTCGCGCTTCGATGTGCATCTTCGCCGGGAGCGGATCTCCCATCATGGAATCGCTCGAGCTGAACTCGACCTTCGCCGGGAATGATGCGACGCTCAGACGCTTGACCGCAATCGGCGGCCCGCCGGCCTGACCCAGCGGACGCGCCAGGACGTAGACGATGCCGCTCTTCGGGTTTGCCGCCGGATCGATGTTGAGGGTGATGTGCACCGCATCGGCCGCGGGAGGTGCGGATCCCGGAGCGCCCATCGGTGAAGGAGCGGCAGCCGCGGCCATGGCCATCGCTGTCGCCGGCGCGCCGTTCGCGTCGACGGCCGGGTGTCCGGGCGGCAGCGGCTGGCCCTCAGCACCGGGAGGCAGGGGCGACGCCTTCGTCTTCTGCGCCTGGCCCTGCATCTGGCCGAACACTTCGCGAAGCCGCGCTTCCTGTTCGGGGTGGGCCTTGATCGCCGCGGCGATGGCCGCTTCGGCGTCCTTCACCCTCCCCTCCTGGATCCCCATCCAGGCGAGAGCGACCCATGCGTCGGTGATGGTCGGGTCGGTCTTCGTCGCCGCCTCGAGCATCCTCTTCGCATCGGGCAACTGTCCCATCGACATGCGAACGATGGCGTTGTAGGTCTGGGCGCGCGGCTCGTTCGGATTCTTTTCGAGGACGTACTTGGTCTGCTCGAAGACGCCCATCATGTTGTCGCGGTCGAGATAAGCGCGGGCGAGCTCGATGCGCTTCTCGAGGTCCGCCGGCGCGGCTTTCACCGCCGCTTCGAGCTGCAGGACGGCCGGATCTGGCTGCTGCTGCGGAGCCTGCGCCGCCATCCCTTGCGGCTGCATGCCGGTGCCGCCGGTGACACCCGCCCCCTCACCGCGCTGCTGTGCGAAGTGATAGACGTAGAAACCGAGAAACGCCAGCGCCGCGAAGGAGACAACGCCGTAGAGAAAACCTTTCACGGCGGGATTGCGCCCGAAGTACCCGGCCGGCGCGGCGACAACCGGCTCGCTGGACGGTTTCGACACTCCGACCGCCGCCTTCACGCTCTTTGAGGGCTTGCCGTCGATGGCGCGCAGCACCTCCGCCGTCTTCGTCTCGAGCCGCTTCCGCTCCTCGGGTGTGGCATCGCCGGAGTCCTCGAGCTCGCGCAGCTGCTGGATGAGCGCGTCGCGCTTCGCCTGCAGCTCCCGCATTTCGAGCTCGCTCTCGCCGACCGCGGCAGTGTTCTGACGGCGCCGCACGTAGGCGTAGATGAACATCAGCCCGAGCACGACGCCGGAGAGAAGAATCCCGATTGCGCTGAGCCAGTCGGTCGAGCCGGTCATGAGTTGTCACCTTTCACGAGCTTGCGCACTCGCGCGAGATAGGGATCTTCTTCCGGTGTTTCCGCGGGAGCTGCCGATTCGGCGGCCGCGTTCTTCGGTTCGGGCGCTTTCTCGAGGTTCCTGATCTTCGCAAAGACGATGATCACCCCGAGCGCGAGCGCCAGGACCGGAAGGACCCACACGAGCGTGTTCACGCCCTGGAACTTCGGTTTGAGGAGCACGAACTGGCCGTACGACCGTTCGAAGTAGCTGAAGATCTGCTCCTGCGTGTAGCCGCGGGCGAGCAGCTCTCGGACCTGCCCCTTCATGTTCGTCGCCATCTCGGACGGCGAGTCGGCGATGGCCAGCCCCTGACAGACCGGACAACGAAGTGAGGCGGCGATGTCCTGGGTCTTGCGGGTGAGGTCGTCGCCTGTGAGCGGCGTTCCCTTCGGCTTGCCGACGAACTGCTCCGCGTCCGGAACCTTCACCCCTTGCGGATCCTGCTGCGCGATCGCTGTGATGGCCGCCAGGCCGAGGAGCATCAGAATGACTGCCATTCGTCGGGACATTTCGTTTCCTTGCAATTCCTGTCGGGCGCTGCGCGCCCTGTACGCTGGACGCGACGCGCGCCTCGGCGGCCTGACGGCCGCCGCTAAGCTCTATCGGCGGCTACGCCGCCTTCCTACTCGCTACTCGCTACTTCCTACTCGCTACTCGCTACTCGCTACTCGCCACCTGCTACTCGCCACCTGCTACTTCATGGCCTTCGCAAGATTCACCTCGAGATCCTGCGGCGACATCGGGCCTTCGAACTTCGCGACGATGTTGCCCTTCCTGTCGAGGAAGAACGTCTCCGGCACTCCGCCGACGCCATAGGCGATGGCGGTCTTCCCTTTCTCGTCGACGAGCGTCGGATAGGCCCATCCGCGCTCGCGCAGGAAGTCGACGATCTTGCTCTCGTCGTCCTGGAAGACGACACCTACGAATTGCACCTGGTCGCCGACGCTCTTCGCGGTGGCGGTGAGAGTGGGATGCTCTTCCCAGCACGGCCGGCACCAGGTGGCCCAGAAGTTCAGGACGACCGGCTTCCCGCGGTATCGGGCGAGGTCGATCGTCTCCCCGCTTCCGACGGCCTTGAGGGCGAAGCTCGGCGCAAGACGGCCGATGAGAGGCGAGTCGATGTGCTGCGGGTCCTTGCCGAGCCCGAAATAGAGCACGACCAGGAGCGCAGCGGTGATGACGATGCCGATAAGGAGGACGGTTCGGTTCATGTTCGTCAGGTCAGGCCGGTGTCTCGGCGACGGTCGCAGGCGACGGCTCCGATGCGCTTGCGGCGGCGAAGGAGCTCTGCCGGTGCGGGATGATGGAGATGATGCCGCCAAGGCCCATCAGAAGGACGGCGATCCAGATCCACGAGACCATCGGGGTAATGAGCAGCAACAGCCCCACGTTCTGGCCTGAGCCGTCGAGGTTCATGATCGATACGTACAGGTCGCCGGCCAGCGTCGAGTGCACGGCCGGAGTACCGATCGGCTCGCGCATGGCGGCGTACTGATTCATCCGCGGCTCGACGACCTCCACCGGCTTGCCGTCCTTGGTGATGGCGACGCGGGCGACGGTGGCGACGCGATGCGGCTCGTTGCGAATGTCGGTTCCGAGGAACGTCACGGTGTAGGCGCCGATGGTCGTGGACTGCCCCTTCGCCAGCGACACCTCGCGCTGCGTGCGCGTCGTGCTGCTGACGGCGATGGCGATGATGACGATCACCGCGCCGGCGTGGATCACGTAGGAGGCGAATCTGCGGCGGCCGCGATTGAACTGCGCCTGAACCGTCGCCGTCATGAGCGACTCTCCCCGCTTCATCCGCTGCACGACGGGGCGCCACATCTCACCGAGTGTGACCTGGGCGGCGTATCCGCCGAACGCGAGCGTCAGCAGGGTCCAGCCATTCCGCGCGCCGAGAGCGTATCCGAGCACCAGCAGGACGACGCCGCCGATGATCGGCGGAAGGAGCGAGCGCTTGATCTGCTCGCGCGAGGCGCGGCCCCACGGGAGCGCCGGGCCGATGCCGAGGAGGAACACCAGCGCTGCGCCGACAGGCACGACCATGCTGTCGAAGTAGGGACGGCCGACGCTCATCTGCTTGCCGCGGAGCGCTTCCACGACCAGCGGGAAGACGGTCCCGATCAGAACCGTGAACGTGAAGAGCACGAACAGAAGGTTGTTCAGCAGGAACATCCCCTCGCGGCTGACGGCACCTTCGATGCGCCCTTCCGCTTCGAGAGAGTCGATGCGTGCGGCCAGCAGCGCGATCGAGCCGAGGAGAATGACGGCCAGGAAGACCAGGATCGTCGGTCCGATCGAGCTCTGCGTGAACGAGTGCACCGAGTTGAACACGCCCGAACGGGTCATGAACGTACCGAGAATCGTGAGAAGGAAGCTTCCCTGGATCAGCGTGATCGTCCATCCCTTGAGGACCCCTCGACGCTCCATGACCACACCGCTATGGAGCGCGGCCGTGGCCGTGAGCCACGGGAGAAGCGAGGCGTTCTCGACCGGATCCCAGGCCCAATAGCCGCCCCAGCCGAGCACTTCGTACGCCCACCAGCCGCCGAGCATGATGGCGATCGTGAGGAAGATCCACGGCAGCATCAGCGCCGTGCGGATCGGACGGATGAAGGCTACGCCCAGGCGGCCGCGAAGCAGCGCTGCCGTGGCGAAACCGAACGGGATGGTCATGCCGACGTACCCGAGATAGAGGAACGGCGGGTGCGCCACCATGAGGATGTGGTTCTGCAGGAGCGGATTCGGTCCCGGGCCGTCGACCGGCGGGAACGGAACGCTGAGGAACGGGTTCGCCGGACCGGCGATGAGAAAGCTGAAGAACGACGCACACGCCAGCCAGGTTCCGATCGAGTACGCCATGTACTCCTCATGCTGGTTGCGCGTGAGCCACGTCGCCACGGCGATGTAGAGGGCCAGCACGAATCCCCAGAAGAGGATCGACCCTTCCAGTGACGACCAGAGGCTGACGATCGTCACCCACAGAGGGGTGGTGAGCGATCCAACCTGAGCGACGTAGCTGACCGAAAAGTCGTGCGTGACGAGCGCGACCTCCATCACCAGCGTCGCCAGAATCATCATCGCCGAAAAGGCGTACGCGAACCGCTGCGCCCATCGCAGTCCTTCGCGCGAGCGCTTCGCCCCCGCGGCGTACGCCAGCACGGCGCCCGTCGTGGAGACGAGAAGAGATCCCAGGATGAGTAAACGACCGAGAGTGGCGTTCATTGAGGGGCGGGTCCTTTTACTTGTCGCTGAGGCCTTCCGTCGACTTCATGAGCTTCTCGAGCTCTTGTTTGTTCATCGGATGGCCAGCTTTCGGCGCGCGGTACTGGTTGTTGTGCGAAACCATGAGGCGGTTGCACTGGAAGTAGCCGGCGCGCGTCATCGTCCCTTCGACGACGACGCCGATGTTTTCGCGGAACATCTGCGGAGGAACTCCGTTGGACTTCACGTGGACGACGCCCGTGGCGTCCTTCACGTCGAACTCGAGTCCCGAAACGCCGCGTTGGTTCTTGATCGACCCCGGGGCCACCATGCCGCCCAGGCGGATCGCCGCGCCATACGCCTTGTCGCCGTTGGCGTGCAGGTCGGTCGGCGTCCAGTAGTAGACGAGGTTCTTGTTGATGCCCCCCGCCGCGATGACGATGAAGGCGAGCGCGGCAACGGCGAAGGCAGCGATCATGAAGCGGCGGGTCTTCCGCCGCATGGCATCACTTGCCGATGTGTTATTGGCCACGTTGCTCATTCTGTTTCCTGCGCTTCCGAGGCGCGTGCGCTTTCCACACGAAACCGCGTGATCAAAGTCACGCCATAGATCGCCAGTATCGTAAACGTCACGGCGTACGCCGCGACGACGAAGCTCCAACCTCCGGTGACCACTCCTCCAGTCATACGACCTCCCCGAGCTCGGATTCCAGCAGCGCCGGCGGCGGCGCCAGCTCGTTCTTCAGACGAAGCGAGGCAACGCGGGCGCGCAGCAGAATGAATGCAGTCATCAGCAACAGGATCCCGAACGCGTTCGCGCGAAGCGGAATCCAGAACGGCTTCGACACCGTGTTCGGGTTCGATTGCAGCTGGTGAAGCGAGTTCCACCAGCGCACCGAGAAGTAAACGATCGGCACGTCGACATAGGCGATGATCGTGGCGACGCTCGACCAGACCCCGCGCCTGACTGGATCGTCGACGAACTTCCGCAGCGCGAGAATGCCGAGAAAGGCGAAGAGAAGGACCGCGGTCGTCGTCAGGCGTGGATCCCAATCCCACCAGACGCCCCACGTCGGCTTTGCCCAGATCGCTCCCTGGCAACAGAGGAGAAACGCCAGGACGACCCCGACCTCGATCGACCCCTCCATCAGCGCGTCCCATTTCCAGTCGCCGTTGAAGAGAAAGAAGATCGCGCAGGCGAACGCGAACGTCATCGCCAGGAGCGCGTTCCACGCCGTCGGGACGTGCACGTACATGATCCGCTGCACCTCGCCCATGAACTGCTCGGGCGGCGCGACATAGAGGCCGAAGTACGTGCCGATGATCAGAAAGACGACCGCGACGACCAGCAGAAGGGTGATCGTCGAGGTCGATCCCTCGAGGCGATCGCCGAGCAGGAAGATCACGGCGCCGAGCAGGCCGCCCAGCACCGCCGTCAGCGTTCGCACCGCCAGCGGCAGGCCGAACGACAGGTCGGCGTTCATGTATTGATCGGCCACCGTGACGATCAGGCCGAAGTAGATTGCGACGAAGAGAAGCGCGATGGCGATCGCGTTCCAGGGGTTCCGCTTTTCCGTTTGTGTGGACGTCATAACGCTTTCCGTCATTCTTCGACGACTCGATCGAACAAAAGCCCGCAAAGGGACCAATAAATTGCGTCAAACGCCACCAGCAGCGAGATCCACGACTTCAACTGCCCCATCGGGTCCCCCAGCACGATCAACGACGTGGCTTTGACCGATGCCAGAAGGGCGGGAACGATGAGCGGAAAGAGCAGAAGGGGCAGCAGGGTCTGCCTCGATCGCACCTGTGCCGTCATCGCCGCGTACAGCGTTCCCGGTGCCGAGAGTCCCGCCGCGCCGAGGGCCACGACGAAAAACAGCGCGACGATGCGCGTGGTGCCGGCGTCGTAAAGAATGACCATGACGGGCACCAGCGCCATCCCGAGAATCGTGAGCTGGATCCAGTTCGCGATCGCTTTGCCGTAGTAGAGCGCCCGCGGATTCGCCGGTAGGAGCAGCAGCCCCTCCAGCGCGTGATTCTCCATTTCCGCGTGATAACTCTCAGCGAGTGTCAGCGTCGACGAGAGAAGGAGCCCCAGCCATAGAAACCCCGCCGAGAACTGCCTCAGCATCTCCGCCACCGGCCCGACGGCGAAGCTGAACAACAGCAGTGCCGCCGCGCCGAAGACGAACACCGCCATCAGCTGGGCGCGCGTCCGCCACTGGAGCAGCATCTCTTTCCGGAGCGCGGCGATCAGCATGCCGCCTCCCGAACCAGCGAGTCGCGAGTCGCGAGTCGCGGGTAGCTGAAACGGCGAGGGTGGTCCCCTACCCGCCACTCGCGACTCGCGACTCCCTTTCCCGCCGTCACCATGCGGTTCCCCCCGCTTTTCCGGGGCGCTCCCGCGTCAGAACGTCGGAAGCCTTCCCTGTCCACTGGACGCGGCCTGCTTCCAGAATGATGACGTCGTCGGCCAGGTTGGCGCCGCGCTCGAGTTGGTGCGTGGCCAACATGACCGTCGTCCCTTTCGCCTTCAGCTCGCGCACGACTTCGTCGACCAGGAGAAAACCCTCCGGATCGAGCTGTCCGTACGGCTCGTCGAGCAGCGCCAGCGTCGGCTCCTGCAAGAGCACCCGGGCGAACGACACCCGCTTGCGCATGCCGGCCGAGAAGGTGCTGACCGGATCGTCGGCGCGCTGGGCGAGCGTGACGCGCTCGAGCAGCGGCATGACGACGCTGCGCGGCTTGCCGAGGTGATCGGCGGCGACGCTGAGGTTCTCGCGTGCCGTAAGCGATTCGTACAAATAGGAATAGTGGCTGAGCAAAGCGGTCGTCCGGCGGATGTCCTCGCGCTCGCGAACGAGCTCGAAGCCACCGATGGTGGCCTTCCCCCGGTCGGGGCGGATGGCCGTCGACAGAAGCCGGAACAGGGTCGATTTTCCCGAGCCGTTGCGGCCCGCGACCATCACCACCGACCCGCTTCGCACCTTGAATGAGACGTCTGCGAGGGCCCACCGCCTGCCGTAGCGGCGGGCCAGGTTCTCTGCTTCGATGAGATTCGCCCCCATTGCAGGCGCGAGTTTCGACGCTGGGCCAAACAAAGGCAAGTCAGCAGTTATACCTCGATGTGTGCGGCGCGTCACGTCGACTTGTGCTACAAAAGAGACAGCTACGCCGGAGCTATCATCCGCTACATGCGCAAGGCTTTACTCCTTCCGTTCGCCCTCGCCCTCGCCTGCAGCAGCGCTATTCTCCGGCGCCCCTCCCCCGCCGCCCTCCCGCCAGCCGCCCCTGCCGCGCCGGCCGTAGCGGAGCCCGGGCTCTCTGTGGACGACGAGGCGCGCGTTCTGGCGCTCGAGGACCGGCGCGAGCTCGACCCGGCGCTCGCCGCATCGTGGCTGGCGAATCCGAATCCGCTCTACCGGTCGCGCATGGCCCTGAGCCTCGGCCGCATCGGCGCGCACACCTTCGTCGATGCGAACGGCAATCGCGAACGCGACCCCGGCGAGCGTCAGGCCGGCGTCGAGCTGCTCTCCGCGCTCGTCAATGATCCGGACCGCAACGTGCGCGAGACAGCGGCCTTCGCCCTCGGGCAGACCGGCGATGCCACTGCCGCGGACGCGCTGGTGCAGTTCGCCGCAGATGCGGGCGATGCGGCAGTCGCCGCGGAAGCTGTGGAGGCGCTTTCGCGCCTCGGCAGCAAGATTGCCTTCGCGCGCTACGCGCCGTTCACCGCTCCTTCGCAACGCGAGGGTGTTCGCCTGCACGCCATCCGCTTTCTCTTCCGGTTCGATTCCGACGACGCGAGCGCCATCGCATCGGAGAATCTCGAGTCGCCTTCGCCGGCCGTGCGCGAAGCCGCGGCGTATGCGCTCTCCCGCCGGGCCTACCCGGCGGCACGACCACGGCTGGAGCTGACCCTCGGCGACGCCAATCCGCTCACGCGCGCCTACGCCGCCGCAGCCCTCGGTCGAATCGCCACGGCGGATGTGCTTCCGCCGCTGCTCACCACCTTGCGCGATTCCCACCCGTGGGTTCGCACGAACGCGGTGGTGGCGATCGCCCGCGTCGCGGCAAAGGATCCATCAGCCATCGCTCGCCCTCAGCTCGCGGGGGACGTCCTGCGGATCGTCGACGTCAGCGAGGACCCGGATCCCGGGACACGCGCGGCGTCGCTCGAGGCTCTCGGCTTCTATGCAACGCGCAGCGACGTTGCGCGCAAACGGCTGCTCGATCTCTCGACCAGTGGCTCGCGATGGGAGCGCGAGCTGGCCGCCGGCGCGATCACGCGGCAGCTCGGAGACTCGACGCCCGGGCTCGTCGACGAGCTGCTGGCAACCTCCAGCGGCTGGGCGAAGGCGCGCATTGCAGAAGCGAGCGCGAATCTCCCCGCCACCGGACCTTCGCTCCGGAAACGGCTGGCTGCTGATTCCGACGTGCTGGTGCGCGAGACCGCGGTCGGAAGCATCCCCGATGCAAACGTCGATGCCGAGATGGACGTGATCCGTCCCGCGCTGGACGACGCGGACGTCATCGTGCGCACGAACGCAATCGACCGTTACGCGCACTCGAAATCTCCCGACGTGCAGATCCTGAGGGGCGCCGAATCGCGGGGGCGCGCCGACGCCATGGACGACGCGCGGCTCGCGGCGATCACCGCGCTGGCAGGAGTCGATTACCCGGAGCGAGAGGCTTTTCTGCGGTCGCTGATCTCCGACCGCGATCCTGTCGTCCGACGCGTGGCCGCGGATCTGATCGAACAGAAGCTGAAGCGGAACCGGCCGCAGTACACGCCTCTGCCGATCGACCGTCCGTTCGCGGACTACCTTCGCGTGGCCGAGTGGGCGCGGGGGCAGCACTCCGCGACGGTCCACATGACGCGCGGCACCATCGAGGTGGCGCTGATGACCAGCGACGCCCCGATGACGGCGTGGAACTTCGCCGAGCTCGCGCGGAAGCGCTACTTCGACAACACCACCTTCATGCGCGTGGTGCCGAACTTCGTCATTCAGGGCGGCGATCCTCGCAACGACATGAACGGCGGACCGGGGTACTCGATCCGCGACGAGATCAACCTCGAGACGTACACGCGCGGCGCCGTCGGCATGGCGCTCTCCGGGCCGGACACCGGCGGCTCGCAATTCTTCATCACACATTCGCCGCAACCGCACCTCGACGGCGGCTACACGATCTTCGGCCGCGTGTACGGAGGCATGAGCGGCGTGGTCGACCAGACCGAGCGCGGCGACCGCGTCGACACGATCGCCATCGACGAGCACGCGCCGCCCACGGCGACAGCGATCCGGAACGTCCAGTCGACGCCTCTTCCGACGGAGATCGGCCGGATGACGATCGAGCGGCTGCTCCAGGTTCCCGATGCAGACCGCAGACCGCAGACCGCGGAATAGTGTGATACGAACTGCGGTCCGCGGTCCGCGATCTGCATTCACCATGCGCTACACCGTCGTTCTCACCGGCGAATACCCGCCCATCGCCCGCGAAATCCTCGCGCCGGCATTTGACGTCATCCAGCACCCGACCGAGCAGGCGCGAACGGAAGAGGAGATCATCACCATTCTCTCGGAGGCCGACGCGGCAATCACACTGCTGGGGGATCCACTGACGCGGAATGTATTGGCCGCCAATCCGAATCTGCGGATGGTCGCGAACTACGCCGTCGGCTACAACAACGTCGACGTCGAGGCGGCGCGCGAGCTCGGCATCACCGTGACGAACACGCCGGGCGTCCTCACCGACGCGACCGCCGACCTCACCATGGCCCTGATGCTCGCCATCACGCGGCGTGTGGTCGAAGGCGACGACGAGATCCGCACCACAGGACGCTGCGAGTGGGAGCCTATGAAGCTCCTGGGCATCTCACTGCAGGGGAAACGGCTCGGCATCATCGGAATGGGGCGCATCGGCAGCGCCGTCGCGGAGCGCGCGCGAGCCTTTGGAATGGAGGTGGTCGGGTCCCGTCGCGGCGAATCGATCGATGACGTCCTGGCGACCAGCGACGTCATCTCCGTACACGCGCCGCTCACGCGCGAGACACACCACATCATCGATGCCGCTGCGCTGTCGCGCATGAAGCCGGGCGCCTACATCGTGAACACTTCACGCGGCCCGCTGATCGACGAGAACGCCCTTTGCGACGCCCTCGACAGCGGCCACCTTCGCGGCGCCGCCCTCGACGTCTATGAATTCGAGCCGGAGGTGAATCCGCGCCTTCTGCGCATGCGGAACGTGGTGATCGTTCCCCACATCGGATCGGCCACGGACGAAGCGCGGACGGCGATGGCGCGCATTGCGGCGATGGACGTCTTCCGCTTTCTCAACGGCCAGCCGCCACTGAATCCCGTCGTCCCTCAGCCACGCGCGTGACGGGCATCGGCGAGACGCGCGCCAGGCTTACTTGATGAGCTTCGAGATCGCGCGGAACTCATCGGTCCCGGCGTTGACTAGAAGCTCGAAAAGGACCATCTCCGTCGAGCTGATCTTCACGCCTTCAGCGGTCAGGCGCTGAAGCGCGATGGCTTTGTTTTCCGCGGCTCGCGAGCTGACCGCATCTGCGACGATCGTGACGTCGTATTCGTCGCGGAGTAGGTCCATCGCAGTCTGATAGAGGCAGACGTGCGTTTCCACTCCCGCCAGAACGATCTGCGTGCGCTCGAGCGACTCGAGCTCCGCTTCGAAGCCGGCGCAGCCGTGAGCGGAGAAGCAGGACTTCTCGATCGGGCGATAGCCGCCGCTCTCTTCCAGAGCGCGGCGGATGCCGGCGACGGTGACGCCGAGGCCTTTCGAATACTGCTCGGTCACGATTGCCGGCATCCCGAGGCTGTGGCAGCCGCGGATGAGGCGCTCGACGTTCGCCTCGACGCCCGCAGCCCCGTCGATCATCGGCATCAGTCTTTCCTGCAAATCGAGGACGACGAGAACTGCTTTGCTGCGATCGAGCTTCATGACATGCGAAATATATCGCGGGCGATGGACCGATCACTTCGCGAATGTAGGGGCGCGCAGCAGCGCGCCCGCAGCTCCGGTGGGCGGAGGGCCGGCGAGAGTTGCGGACGCGCTGCTGCGCGCCCCTACAGGTTCATCACCGCTCCATCGGCCCCTGGCCGTTCGCCGGCTTCTAACGACACGCGCCAAGCCTGTCATCCCGAGCTGCCGAAGCCGCGGAGCGGCGGAGGACAGCGAGGGATCCCCCGCACTCCCGGGGTGGCGGGGGATTCCTCG